>JAYRVK010001027.1:0-3624 GCA_041918555.1 Sandaracinaceae bacterium | reverse complement strand
GGCCTGCTCGACGGACGCGCGCACGCGGACCTCGCCGCTCCCCGGCCCGTAGCGCGCGACGCGGACGAACACGTCGGCGCGGTCGGGCGCGTCCTCGCTCGGGTGGGCGCGCACGTCGAGCGCCACGATCGCGTGGTTCACGAGGGGCTCGCCGACGCGGCTGACCTCGACCGGCACCGTCGCGTCGAGCGGCACCTGACCCGCGATCGCGGCGTCGGTGTAGAGCACGATGCGGCTCCCCGCGGGGGCGTCGCGCAGGCGCTCGGCGGCGAGCGCGACCGCGCCCTCGAGATCGGCGCCCGGCCCGCGCACCCGCAAGCGATCGAGCGCGGCCTCGAGGCGCGCCCGATCGGCGGTCGGCGCGGCGAGGACCTCGGGCTCGGTGCCCGCGGCGACCACCATCATCGCGCCGCCCTGGGGCAGGTCGCGCGCGAGCGCCCGCGCGAGCTCGCGCGCGCGATCGATGCGGAGACCGTCCGCCTCGCGCGCGGCCATCGAGCTCGACACGTCGACGATCACCGCGAGCCTCGCCCCCGCGGGCACCTGCCCCGCGCCGGCCGGCCGCGCGAGCGCGATCGCGCCCGCGATGAGGACGAGCGCCTGCAGCAAGAGCGAGAGGTGCGGGCGCAGCCGCTGCCACGGTCGCTCCGCGCGCAGGTCGCGCAGGGCCGCCTCCCACAGGAGCGTCGAGCCGATCACCCTGCGCTCGCGGCGGCGCTTGAGGACGTAGAGCGCGATCAGCGGGGCGAGGAGCCCGAGCCAGAGGAGCGACCACGGGGAGAGCAAGTCCATTTGCTCACGCCGCCCGCAGATAGCGGAGCAGGGTCTCCTCGAAGTCGGTCGCGGTGGACACGCGCCCGTAGAAGACCCCCCGCTTCTTCGCGTAGCCGCTCAGCTCCTCGAGGAAGGCGCGGACGCGCGCGCGGTACGCGCGGAGCGAGCGATCGTCGAGGGTCACCTCGAGCTCGTGGCCGCGCTCCGCGTCGACCAGCACGAAGTCGCCGCCGGGGGTGGGGTCGAGCTCCTCGGGGTGCACCACGTGGAAGAGCACGGGCTCGTGGCGCTCGGCGATCAGGCGATCGATCGGGCGCGCATAGCCGTTCGGATCGAGGAAGTCGCTGATGACCGCGACGAGGCCGGGGCGCGGCCGGCGCGCGAGGAGCTCGTCGATCGAGCGCGCGAGATCCGTCGCGCCGTCGGCCTCGAGCGCGTCGAGCGCGCGGAGCACCGCGCCCACCCGCTTCTTGCCGCGGACCGGCGCGCTCGGGGTGCGCAGGCGCTCGCCGAAGGGCCACACCGCCACGCGATCGGAGCCGGTGAGCGCGACGTACCCGAGCCCGGCCGCAACGTGCTTTGCGACCTCCAGCTTGGCGGCGGGCTCGCCGAGCGAGGCGCTCGTGTCGACGAGGAGGTGCAGCGAGAGGTCCTCCTCGGCGACGAAGAGGCGCAGCACGAGCTCCTCGAGCCGCGCGTACGCGTTCCAGTCGATCCGGCGCACGTCGTCGCCCGGGTAGTACGGGCGGTGGTCGGCGAATTCCGCGGACGAGCCGCGCCGCGTGGAGCGCCGAGCGCCGGCCGAGGCGCCGGCGAAGCGGCGCCGGGCGAGGAGGCGGAGCTGCGCGAGGCGGCGCAGGAACGCGGGGTCGAGGAGGCTCATCCCGCGTCCTTCGAGGGCTCCGCCGGCTCCTTCTTCGCGAGGGCCGCGCGGCGCTGCTCGGTGACCCGGCGCGCCTCGCGGACGCGCGCCTCGACGGTGGCCCAGCACGCGAGCGCGAGGAGCCCGTACGTCACGCCGGGGACCGCGAGCCGCAGCAGGTTCCCGAAGGCCTGCACCGGCTCCATGTCGTTGATCTGCGCCGCGAGGATGACGGGGTAGATCGCCGAGAAGTGCGCGAGGAGCGGCGCCTCCTCGCTGAGCCGATCCATCGAATTGGGGCCGAGCACGAGCCCGATCAGGAACGGGCCGATCGCGGCCGCGGCGACCACCGACGCCGTGATCACGCGGGCCGCGAGGCCGTGCCGCAGGACCAGGCGCATCCACGCGCCGAAGGCGGCGGCGAACAGCGAGACGATCGCGAGGCCGACCGCGAGCACGAGCGACGCGAGGTCCCAGCTCAGGTGCTCGGGCCACGTCGGGTGCAGGAGGTGCCGCATCCCGACGACGACCGCGAGGGAGAGCGCGGCGGTGAGCACGATCGCGAACGCGCCGAAGCGGAGCGTGCCCGCCGCGCCGGGCCCGAGCACCGCGAGCGCGCGGCGGAGGAGCGGCCGCTCCGCGAGCGCGAGCTCGTACGGCCGGGGAGGCAGCGGCGGCTCGTTCGCGAAGAGGAGCGCGTAGAAGCCCATCAGCCCGCCGATCGCCACGAGCCCGACGAGGCCGATCTTCGCCTGGTCGCGCGCGGTGCCCGCCAGGGCGAGGAACACGACGGCGACCACGTTCGTCGCGAGCGTCATCACGAGGGCCCAGCGCTTCAGCGGCGCGCTGCGGTTCTCGGCGGCGGGACGCACCCCCGCGATCGCCGAGGCGAGGAGGAACCACACGGGCATCCCGATCGCGTAGGCGGTCCCCCCGAGGAGGAGCACCCAGGTGTCCCACTCGCCCGCGCGGGTCGTGAAGGCGTCGGTGTAGAAGAACGGGCCCTCCATCGGGAGGTGCCACTCCTGGTGGGCGACCGAGCCGAAGGCGCCCATCACGGACACGCCCACGAACGCGCAAGGAAAGTAGACGAAGGTCGCCAGCACGATGGCGAGCCGCGTCGAGGGCAGCCGCGCGCTGATCGCGATGCCGAACGCGATCGCGGGGGCGAGCGCGACGAGCATGGAGAGGAGCCCCACCACGACCTGGGTGGGGGCGACGCCGCCGAAGAGGAACCCGATGCCCGAGACCGGCGCCAGCGAGACGACCACGAGCGCGATCGACGCGTAGGCCGCGAGGAACTTGCCGTGCACGATGCGGGACGCGCTCATCCCGCTGAGCTGGAGCGACTCCCAGGTGAACTGCTCGCGCTCGCTGGTGATCGCGGTCGCCGCGTAGCCCGGCGCGATCAGGCAGATCACGAAGAGCGTGGTCCCGAGGAAGAGCTGGAACACGATCTGGCCGACGCTCGCGGGCGGCACGTCGCCCGAGGCCGCGATCGCGCCGACCGACAGGACGAGCAGGCTCACGAGGCCGACCGAGACGTAGAGGAAGCGCGCGAACATCGCGGTGCGGAAGGTCGCGCGGAGCTCCTTGAGGAGGATCGGGTTCGGATCCTCGAGCCAGGCCGAGATCGCCGCCAGCGCGCGCGCCTTCACTGGAGCTCCCCCTTGGTCACCTCGAGGAAGATCCGCTCGAGGTCGTTGCGGTCGGGCTCCACGCGGATGACGCGCAAGCCGTGTTGCACGCAGTAGGCCACGATCGCGGCCACCGCGTCGTCCCCGCCCCGGTACGTGAGCTCGAAGGCACCGTCCGGGTCGCGATCGACGGCGCTCACCTCGGGCGCGCGCGCGAGGAGCTCGGGCGCGTCGTCGGGCGGCGCGAGGAAGCGGAGCCGCACCCCGCGCTCGGGGTGGAGCTGCTGCCCGATCGCGCCGACGGACCCCGCGGCCACGAGGCGCCCCTTCTCGAGGATCGCCACCGAGGTG
>JAYRVK010001026.1:0-14778 GCA_041918555.1 Sandaracinaceae bacterium | reverse complement strand
GCGCGCGGCGCTCGAAGCGATCGTGGCGCACCACGCCGGCACCGCCGCGGCCGCACGGGCGCGCGCCCGACTGGACGAGCTCGCTCCATGAAGCCCGAGCGGGGACGCGATGTTGACAATCGACGGCCCGAGGCCTGTTTTCGGGGCCGAGCCCCGGGGACGCGCCGTTGACAGTTGACATCTCGAGGGCCGCCTCCGCCTTCGCCCTCCTCGCGCTCCTCGGCTGCACGAACGTCGACGTGGTCGCGCTCGGCGGCGACGCGGCGGCGCGGCCGGACGCGCCGATCGCGGACGCCGGCGCGGGCTGCGAGGGCGCGGGCCCGCCGGTGCTCGTCGGCGACGGACCGACCGGCCGCACGCTGTGCGGGGGCGCGGTCGCGGAGCGCACGTTCCGCTACGCGCTCTGCTCGTGCCGCGGCATCTCGCTGAGCACGACGGTGCGCACCGACTCGTTCGACAGCCGGCGCGGCCCCTACGTCCCGCCCGGCGGCGTGGGCGGCGGCGTCGGCAGCAACGGCGAGGCGGTCCTCAGCTCGCCGATGCGCTTCGGCGGCGCGCTCTGGATCGCGGGCGCGGGCGGCGTCTCGGCGCCCTCCGACGGAACGCCGATCGAGATCGGCGGCGAGCTCCGCTCGGGCGGGCCCTTCGCGTCGCGCTCCGCGCTCGACGTCGCGCTCGACGCCCGCGTCGCCGGCGACGTGAGCGCCTCCGAGCTCCGCGTGGGCGGCGCCTTGTTCACGCCCCCCGGCGCGACGGTGAGCGCGCCGATCGAGAGCGTCGGCGAGCGCCGGACCGAGGCGGTGAGCGTCCCGCCTCCGTGCGACTGCGACCCGAGCGTGCTCCTCGACGTGGACGCGCTGGTGCGCGCGCGCGCCGCGGACCACGACGACGCGCCGGCCGGCCTCGAGCCCACCTCGCTCCGCGCCTACGACGGCGACGTCCGCGTCACGCTCCCGTGCGGGCGCTTCTACTTCGACGGGATCGCGGGGACCGGCGCGCTCACCCTCGTCGTCACCGGCCGCGCCGCGGTCTACGTGGCGGGCGATCTCGCCCCGGGCGGGACCTTCCGGGTCGAGGTCGAGGACGGCGCAGAGCTCGATCTATTCGTGCAAGGGATCTTGACGAGCTCGAGCGACGTCGCGTTCGGCTCGCCCGACGCACCGGCCCGGGCGCGCCTCTACCTCGGCGGGAGTGGAGCAGTGACGCTGACCGGCACGAGCACGTTCGCCGGCAACGTCTACGCGCCCCGCGCGGACGTCTCGACGTCGGGCCTCTTGAACGTCTACGGCAGCCTCTTCGTCGGGAGCATCGCCGCGTCCGGGGGCGCGAGCATCCACTACGACACCGCGGTCCTCGACGTCGGCGCCGACTGCCCCGACGATCCCGCGCCGTGCGACTCGTGCCGCGACTGCCGCAACCAAGCTTGCGTGGCGGGGGCCTGCGTGGCGTGCACGAGCCACGAGCAGTGCTGCTCGCCGCTGCTCTGCATCGCCGGCCGCTGTCAGGCCGAGCCGTTCTGAGGTCCGTCACTCAGAAGCCGCCGGCGTCACATCGCGAAAGCAGTCCGCCTCGATGTCCCATTGGTAGAAGCGCTGCTGACGGACCGGTCGCGACCGCGCTGCTATCCTGACGCTCGCATGGGAGAGCCGGCCGCGAACATGGGCTACGCCGAGTACCTCGCGCACGAGGCCGACGCCGAGACGAAGCACGAGTACGCCGACGGGCTCGTCTTCGCGATGGCCGGTGGCACGCTCGAGCACGCGCGGCTCTCGGGGAGGCTGGCCTTCCTGCTCGGGGTCGCGCTCGAGGGCAAGCCTTGCAACGTCTTCTCGTCCGATGCGCGGGTGCGCGTCGCGGCGACGAATCGCTCGACGTACCCGGACCTCAGCGTGGTGTGCGGCCCTGTCGAGCACGCGAGCGACGATCCGCACGCGCTCGTCAACCCGGCGGTGATCGTCGAGGTCCTCTCGGAGGGCACGGAGCGCGGCGACCGCGGCGAGAAGTTCCGCCACTACCGCCGCCTCGCCTCGCTTCGCGAGTACGTGCTCGTCGCCCAGGACGAGGCCCGCGTGGAGGTGTTCCGCCGCGAGGCCGACGTGTGGACGTTCCGCGAGCACGGGCCCGGACAACGTGTCGTGCTCGCCTCGATCGGCGCGAGCTTCGAGGTGGACGCGCTCTACGCCGACCCGGCCGCCTGATGGGCTCGAGGATCGGCCCGAGCGCGGGAGCTCCCGACCGCCGACCAGCCGCCGCGCGGTCCGCTCGCGGCCCCTCGCGCGACGACGCGGAGTGCCTCGCGTCGTGCGCGCTCGACGGGCTCGCCGACGATCGCCCGCGGGTCGAGCTCTTCGTAGCTCGACCCGACGCCCCACCTCGAGCGCCGCGCTACCGCGGAATGAGCCGACCGACCGCGCGGATGGTCACGTTCACGCTCATCCGCACGCTGCCCTCGGGGAAGGGATCGCCGGGGTCGAGGTCGACCATCGTCTGCGCGAAGAACCGCAGCCGCGAGTTGCCCGCGACGAGGAAGTCGCTGAGCGCGTTCACGCCGGCGCCGTCGACGGCCATGGTCCCGCTCTGCGTCGCGCCCGCCGGCAGCGGCGGGATCGTGCCGAAGCGGTGCACGCCGAGCGCGGGATCGATCGAGGTCGCCGCCTCGGGGCCCCAGTACACGACGATCTCGTTGGTCCCCACCGTCAGCGTGTTGAGCGAGACGTCGTAGGCCACGCGCTCGACCGCGTAGGAGTCCACCACGCTCAGCCCCACGTCGCCCGCGTCGGCGAGGAGCGCGTCGACGTCGATCACGCCGCCGACCGGCGCGCTGATCGTGCGCGGCGCCGGATCGCAGAAGCCCGCGGTGCAGTCGAGGGTGACCTCGCTCGAGGGCGGGCACATCCCCATCGGGCCGCACGGCACCGAGGCGATGTTGCCGCTCGCGTCGTCGCGGAGCTCCGTTGGGAGCGCGAGCGAGGCGGTCGAGACCTCGAACTCCTGAGGGCCCGTGCTGAACACGACGCTGATGGTGCCGTCGCAGCCAGCGGCGCAGACGGCGAGCGCGAGGAGCCCACGAAGGCGAGGCGAAGTCATGCGCTCAGTCTACACCGCCCACCGGGAGCCCACCCGGATCCACGATCAGGACGAGCGGGGGGGGGCCCTCGCCCTGCTCTCCGACCGCGAGCGCGATCGCCGCGGCGACGCCCGCGCCGATCACCGCGGCGGCGGCGAGCCACACGGACCACTCTTCCCACCACTCGACCGCGTCGACGACGACCGCGGGACGCTCGGCGAGCCAGCGCAGCCCCTCGGCGTCGGAGCTCGCGAGCGGGGCGCCGGGATCCAGCGCCCCCTCGAGGCGGAGCGGGCCGCGACAGCCCGAGGCGCGGCACGTCGTGACGAGCGCGCGGTCGAGCGCCCCCCCCCCGGGGCGCACGCGGTGCACGACGGGCCCCTCGGGCAGCGCGCCGAGCGCGGCGACGAGCGCGTCGAGGTCGCCGGCGCGCGCCGCCCGTGTGGCCGCCCGCGCCGCGGTGAGCGCGGGCGAGGGCGAGAGCGCGACCTCGACCGGCGGCCGATCGCCCTCGAACACGGTGATCACCGAGGCCCACGCCAGGTGGCCAGGCGCGTCGACGCGGAGCACGTGTGGCCCGACGGGCGCCTCGCCCGTCGCGGGCAGCGCGCCGATCGGCGCGTCGTCGCGGTACCCGAAGGCGCCCTCGGCCCCGGCGCGGACCTCGAACCGGCCGCGCGGGCCGGTCGCGGCCGCACGCGCGATCGCGCGCGCCCGCGCGACCACCTCGGGGTGCGCCTCCGCGGCCTGCACCGCGCGCGACGAGTCGACGGACGCGGCGCGGCGGAGCGCGGCCTCGCTCACCGTGGGGAGCCCGATCTGCGCCGCGGTGATCGCGATCGCGAGCTGCACCTCCGCGTACCACGCCGCCGTGCCGGGCACGTCGAGGCTCGCCGCGGCGAGCCCCTCGGCCTCGGCGAGGAGCGCGCGCGCGTCGCGCTCCCGGAACCGCGAGCGCGCGTGCCGCGCCCCGACGAGGAGCTGCTCGATCTGTGAGAGCACGACGAGCCGTTCGCGCGGCACGGTCGCCACGGGCTCGCGCGCGCGGACCCAGCCCTCGAGGTCCTCTCGGCCGTGCGCCGCCTCGAAGCGCTCGCGCCAGCGGCGCGCCGCGGCTTCGGGCACGCCGGCGTCGTCGAGCACCACGACCTGCGCGCGGACCTCGCTCGGGCCGGCCAGGACCCGCGCGACGCCGAGCGCGACGAAGGCAGCGGTGCGGGCGCGCATCCGGCCCGAGCTTACCCGTCAGCGGCGCTTGCCGCCCCCGAAGTCGATCGCGCCCGCGCGCGTCCGATCGCGCGGCGGGACCTGCGAGCCGATCGCGCCGAGGAACAGCGGCACCCAGATCCCGACCCCGACCATCCCGGTCAGCCCCGCGAGCTGCTTGTCGTCGGTCGCGAGGTACACGCCGATCGCCGCGGCCAGCGCGACGAGCGGGAGCACCGCCGCGGCGATGCGGTAGTAGCGCCGGCGCCCCTCGAACGCCTCCTTCGCGACGCGCTCCTGCTCGGCCGCCTCGTCGCGCTCCTCGCGCTGCTTCTCCCGCTTCGTCTTCTTGCTCATGGAACCTCGGGCCAGCATAGCAGCCAGAGCGCGCGCGCATGACGATCTACCTCTCCATCGACGTCGAGGCCTCGGGTCCGTTCCCGGGGACGCACTCGCTCGCGAGCGTGGGCGCCGCGCCGGTGCTGCGGCGTGGCGACGCGTGGGTCCTCGACGAGGCGAAGACCTTCTACGTGGAGCTCCAGCCGCTCGAGGGCGCGGCCGAGCTCGCCGAAGCGACCGCCGTGCACGGGCTCGACCGCGCGCACCTCGAGGCGCACGGCCTGCCGCCCCGCGCGGCGATGGAGCGCCTGCGCGACTACCTCGCGGCGCTCGGCCCGTGCAAGAGCGCGGCCTGGCCGGCGAGCTTCGACCACCCGTTCGTCGGCTGGTACCTCCAGCGCTTCCTCGGGGAGAACCCGCTCGGCCACTCGGGCTTCGACATCGCGAGCTACGCGATGGGCCTCTTCGGCGCGACGACCCGCGGGCCGGCGATGCGCGCCATGCGCGCAGCCGGGTACCGACCGCCCGAGAACGCGCGCCCGCACCACGCGCTCCACGACGCGATCGAGCAGGGACAGACGCTGGCGTGGCTGCTCACGTACGCCGAACGCCGCCGGTTGCTCCGCTAGAGCGGCTCCTCTATGGTTCGCCGCCGCTCGCGGAGGGCTGGTCCGAAATGTGGGAAGACATTGGCAAGAAGATCCAGACGTATCTGCTGATCTTCATCGTGGTGCTGCTCAGCCTCGTGATGGGCGTCATCGGGTTCGGGAACCCGACCGGCGAGGGCTGCAACACCGAGGGCCCCGGCTACGCCGTGCGCGTGTACGGCACCGCGATCTCGGAGGGTGAGTTCCGCGCGGCGTACACGGTGACCGGCTTCAGCCGCTACCCGGCGGAGCGCGCGCAGGCCCTGCGGCTCAAGGAGTACACGCTCAACGGGCTCATCGAGCGCGAGCTCCTCGTGCGCGAGGCGGATCGCCTCGGCCTCACCGCGGACCCCGAGGAGGTCATGCGCGAGGTGGCGCGCGACGAGATCGTGCGCCTCGGCGGCCCCATCGACGCGCCCGAGGGCTACCCCGCGGGCGACCTCCAGCAGAGCTACCGCGATCGCGACGGTACGTTCTCGGCCGACTACTTCGAGCGGTTCGTGCAGAACTACCTGCGCCGGAGCGTGGACGAATTCCTCACGTGGCAGGTCGCCGAGACGCGCGCGAACCAGGTGCGCGACCTCGTGACCGCCTCGGTCGCGGTGAGCCCGCGCGAGGTGTGGGACGCGTACGTGCAGGAGAACGATCGCGCCCAGCTCAGCTACGTGCGCTTCGATCCCGCCCACTACGCCGAGCGCGTCGAGGTGACCGACGAAGCCGTGCGCGCGTGGATGGCGGCGAACGCCGAGGCGGTCGATCAGGAGTACGCCCGCCAGCGCCACCAGTACACGAACCTCGAGGAGCAGACGCGCGCGCGTCACATCCTCCTCCAGATCGCCGAGGACGCGAGCGACGCCGATCGCGCGGCCAAGCGCGCCGAGGCCGAGGGCCTGCTCGCCCAGCTCCAGGGCGGCTCGGACTTCGCGGCCCTCGCGCGGGAGCACAGCCAGGACGAGGGCAGCGCCGCGCGCGGTGGCGACCTCGGGTGGTTTCCGCGCGGCCGGATGGTCGCCCCCTTCGAGGAGGCCGCGTTCGGTGCCGAGCCGGGCACCCTGATCGATCACCTGATCGAGAGCCAGTTCGGGTTCCACATCATCCAGGTGCAGGGCCGCCGCTCGGGCGACGTGCCGGAGGACGAGGCCAAGCGCGAGCTCGCCGAGGGCCTGTTCCGCGAGGCGCGCGCGGGCGAGCTGGCGCGCGAAGAGGCCGACCGTGCGCTCGCGTACCTGCGCGAGGGCCACAGCCCCGAGGAGCTCGACGAGCAGCTCCTGCGCGAGTGGGCGGAGCCCGAGCCCGTCGTCGAGGCGCCGCCCGTCGAGGGCGAGCCGCCCGCCGAGGGCGAGGACGAGGCCCCCGAAGAGGAGCCCGAGGAGGCGACGCCGGCGCGCGACGCGCGCGCTCCGCAGGTCCGCGAGACGCTGAACTTCGGGCGCGCGGAGCGCGCGGTCCCGGGCCCGTTCGACAGCGGCCCGCTCACCCAGGCGGCCTTCGCGCTCTCGACGGACGAGCCGCTCCCGGAGGCGCCGATGCAGCTCGGCGAGAGCTGGTTCGTGTTCCGCCTGATCTCGCGCACCGAGGCCACCGAGGAGGGCTTCGACGAGGCCAACCGCGAGCGCCTCCGCACGCGGCTCCTCGCGCAGAAGCGCGTCGAGACGCTGAGCGCGTTCATCGGGAGGCTCCGGCGCGAGGCCGAGGCCGCCAACGAGATCGACATCAACGCGGCGATCCTCTCCTATGGCCTCGAGACCGACGAAGAGGCCGAGGGCGAGGGCGAGGGCGACGAAGAAGCGCCCGCCGAGGACGAAACCGCGGCGCGATAGTGGACGCGATCCACGAGCGATGGCATCCCCACGGACGGATGCAGCTCGTGCTCGACTTCACGGCGCCGGCTCCCGCGCCGGTCCCGCCCGCTCCCGCGGCGGCGCCGGTCGGTCGTGCGCGCCTCCTGGGTCGCATCCGCCGCGCGCTCGAGGTGCCCGCGGATCTGGTCGTGACCGACAACCGGCGGACGATGATCTCGACCAAGCGGCGCGGCGAGCGCGTCGAGGTGCGCTTGCACCACATGTTCCTCGACGCGCCGGACGAGATCGTCGAGGAGCTCCTCTCCTACCTCGCGGAAGGCGATCCGCGCGCGTCCCGCCGGATCGGGCGTTTCATCGAGGAGAACCGCCACCGCATCAAGCGGCGAGGCCGGCGCGTGCTCCTGCGCACCCGCGGCGCGCATCACGACCTCGACGACATCTTCGACGCGGTGGTCGCGGAGCACCTGCCCGGGGGCGCTCCTGACGCGTCCATCACGTGGGGGCGCCTCCCTCCGAAGCGGGGGCGACGGCGCCACAGCATCCGGCTCGGGACCTACACCCACGACGCCAAGCTGGTCCGCATCCACCCCGCGCTCGATCAGGCGTGCGTGCCGCGCTTCTTCGTGTCGTTCGTGGTCTTCCACGAGCTCCTGCACCACGTGGTGCCCGCGCGCGAGATCGGGGGGCGCTTCGATCACCACCCGCCCGAATTCCGGCGCCGCGAGCGCGCGCACCCCGACTACGCGCGCGCGATCCGCTGGGAGGCCGAGCACCTCGACGAGCTGCTCCGCTTCCGCGGATAGGCTGCGCGCAGCGCCGCACCGCGAGCTCAGCGCCGATGGCAGGTGCGGCAGCCCTCCCCCTCGAGGGCTCGAGGGTACGCGAGGCCGTGCGGGCTGCTCGCGGCGATCCCCTCGGGGCTCGGGTTCGTGCGGCGAGCACGCGCGCCCGCGATGGCGCTCGCGATCCGCCCGGCCTCGCGCCGGCCCGACAGGAAGGCCCCGTGGACGTTCCCGCCGTGGTTGGGCTCGGTGGAGTCGCCGGCGAAGAAGAGGCGATCGTCGACGGGATCCCCGATCGCGCTCATCGCGGCGTTCGTGCCGCCGACGGGGATGTACGCGTACGAGCCGTGCGCCATCGGGTTCCACTGCCACCGGGTCATCACGCTCGCCACCGGCTCGAGCGCCGCCGGCCCGAAGGCGCCGCGGAGCTTGTCCATCAGCCGCCGCACCACCTCGCGATCCGGCAGGGCCTCGATCGAGCGCGCGAAGCTCCCGCCCGTGAACGCCATCAGGATCGGCTCGTCGGTGTAGTGTGCAACATTCATTACCACCGGGAACTCCCGCGGCGCGCGCGACGCGAAGCAGAGGAATTGGACGTCGTCGGGCCAGAACACGCGGTCGAACTTCACCGCGACCTTGTTCAGGACGCCCACGCCGAGGCCTCGGATCGCCTGGCGCTTGCGCGCCGGCAGGGGCGGTACGAACTGGATCCGACCGGCCTTCAGGACCCCGAGAGGCACCGTGATCAGCGCTGCGTCGCCCTCGTAGGTCAGCCCCGATCGGGTCCGAACGGTCACTCCTCGGGCGCCGTGCTCGACGCGGGTCACGACCTGACCTAGGTGGACGGTCGTCCCCTCCGCGACCGCTTCGATCAGCGGGTGGTAGCCGCCGGGGAAGAGGTGGTCGTCACCGTCGAAGCTCTCGGACTCGTCGCCGACGAGCGAGAGGCGCGACAGATCTTCCGCTGCGGTCACCTCGATGGTCGAGAGGCGCCACTCGAGCAGCTCGCGCTCGCGCGGGGAGAGCTCCTCGCCGCGGAGCGCGCGGTCGATCGCGGCGCGCGTGCTCATGTCCTCCTCGGCGCGTTCCCCGATCGCCTCCACCTCGCCCAACAGCTCCTCGACGCCGCTCCCGACCTCCTCGAGCTCGGCGTCGCCGACGCGCGCGCCGCTCGAGTCGTAGAGCGCGAGGTCGTCGTAGTCGGTCTCGACGTGGTCCACGTCGAGCTCGTCCGCGAGCGCGAGGATCGGGTTCTCGTCCATCCCGTGGATCCACGACGCCCCGAGGTCCAGTGGCACCCCGAGCGAGCGGTCGGTGCGGATGCGGCCTCCGAGGCGCTGGCGGCCCTCGATGACGATCACGGCGAAGCCGCGCGCGCGCAGGTCGCGAGCCGCCGTGAGGCCCGCCATCCCTGCGCCGATCACCAGGACGGTCCCGCGCTCCGCGGAGGTCGAGGTCGGGTCGGTCTCTTCCAGGTACCCCTCGTCGCACGCCGACGCGAGCGGCGTGGCGGCGAGCACCTTCAAGAGGGTCCGACGTCTCACCGCCCGAGGATGACAGTCACGCGTGCGACTCGTCGACGTCCTCGATGTCGGCCATCCCGTTGCAGAGGTCGTCCTCGTGGCGCAGTCCGGGCCGAGCCGCGTCAGTCGATGTGCCTCGATGTGCCGCGTCGGGCACGTCGGGTCGCCGACACCCGGTGTCGGCGGCTGCCGGCGCGTCAGGGCTGCTGTGCCCGGCCGGTCATCGGGACGAAGCGCACGGGCGTCACGCTGCGGCGCGCGTAGCCGGAGGGGGTGCGCGTGACGACCACGAGCTCTTGGGCGAGATCTCCGACCGGGGCGACGAGGCGCCCGTCGTTGCCGAGCTGCTCGAGGAGCGGCGGTGGGATGTCGCGCGGCGCCGCGGTGAGCAGCACCGCGTCGAACGGGGCGTGCTCGGGCCACCCGGCGTAGCCATCGCCGACCCGGAGGTGGACCCGGTGGTAGCCGAGCTCCTGCAACGACGCCCGCGCGCGCTCAGCGAGCGGGGCGACGATCTCGATCGAGTAGACCTCGGCGCCGAGCTCCGCGAGCACCGCGGCCTGATAGCCGCTCCCCGTCCCGATCTCGAGCACCCGCTGGCCCGGCTCGACCTGCGCGAGCTGCGACATCAGGCCGACGATGTACGGCTGGCTGATCGTCTGCCCGTGCCCGATCGGCAGCGGGAAGTCCCCGTACGCGTCGGCCCGCTGCGCCTCGGGCACGAACCGATGGCGCGGCACGCGGCGCATCGCGTCGAGCACGCGCGGGTCGGTCACGTCGCGGGCCGCGAGCTGCTCGCGCACCATCGCCTCGCGCTCGTCGGCGCGCTCGTCGGCGACCCGTGGCCGTGCCGGCTGCGACTCCGTGCGCTCGGGTCCGCACGTCGCGAGCACGAGGAGCGCGCCGAACGGCGCGAGCGCGCGGGCCCGCATCACTCCCCGAACGAGATCCCGAGCTCGCGCGCCTGCGCGACGATCTGGAGGCTCGGGTCGACGACCTTGGGCTTCGCGATCGCCTCGGAGAGATCGACCGCGACGATCTCGCCCCCGCGGAGCGCGACCATCTTCCCGAACTGTCCCTCGTGCACGAGCTGCGCGGCCTTCACCCCGTAGCGCGTGGCGAGCACCCGATCGTAGGTCGACGGCGCGCCGCCGCGCTGGATGTGTCCGAGCACCGTGACGCGCATCGAGGGGTCGTCGAGGTAGTCGTCGAGCGCCGCCGCGACGCGGTGCGCGGCGCCCATCAGCCGCGGCATCTCGCCGAGCCGCGCCTCGAGCTGGCTCACGGTGCCGCCCTGCGGCGTGGCCCCCTCGGCGACCACGATGATGAAGTAGTTCTTCCCGCGCGCGCGGCGCGTCGTGATGAGCTCCGCGATCGCCTCCGCGCGGTAGGGGATCTCCGGGAGGAGGATCGCGTCGGCGCCGCCCGCGATGCCCGAGTGGAGCGCGATCCAGCCCGCGTTGCGGCCCATCACCTCGACGAGCATGACGCGGTCGTGGCTGTCCGCGGTGTCGCGGATCCGATCGAGCGCCTCCGTCGCGATGCCGATCGCGGTGTCGAAGCCGAAGGTCTGGTCGGTCGCGCCCAGGTCGTTGTCGATCGTCTTGGGCACGCCGACGAGCTTCATGCCCTTGTCGATGAACTTCTTGGCGATCGCCATCGAGCCGTCGCCGCCGATCGCGACCATCGCGTCGAGATCGAGCTTGCGGAAGTTCTCCATCACGCGGTCCGACACGTCGATCTCGCGGCGCGTCCCGTCGGCGTCGGTCACCACGTGGCGGAACGGATCGGAGCGGTTCGAGGTGCCGAGGATCGTCCCGCCACGCGAGAGCAGCCCGCGCACGTCGTCGACGCCGAGCCACCGGTTGCCGTGCGGCCCGCGGTAGTCGAGATCGACCAGGCCGTTCAGCGCGTCCTCGATCCCGATCACCTCCCAGCCGTAGCGCTCCCTGCCGACCGTGACGACGGCACGGATCACGGCGTTGAGGCCGGGGCAGTCGCCTCCGCCGGTGTTGATCGCGACGCGCTTCACGCTCATGCGGGCGAGGGTACCTCACTCCGGGGAGCCGCGAGCGACAGGCCGCCGCCGAGGAGCGCGGGGACCTGCCCGGTGAGGTAGCCGAGCAGCGCGACGAGCAGCGCGTCGGTCGACGCGACGCCGACCCCCGCGAGGAGCACCACCGCGACGCCCTCGCGCACGCCCACGCCGCCGACCGAGACGGGCAGGAGCACCGCGAGGGTGATCGCGTTGCCCGCGATCAACAGGGTGATCGCGCTCGTGTCGAGGCCGATCGCGCGCGCCGTCGCGAAGAACACCGCCGAGAGCGCGAGGTGTGAGACGACGCCGAGCGCGATCGCGATCGCGGCGCTCCGCGCCTCGAGGCGGCTCGCGCCGAGCGCGCCCGCGAGCTTCTCGCCGAGGGCGCGTCCCCGCGGGTGCGGCACGCGGCGGGCGATCGCGGCGAGCCAGCCGGGGCGGCGCATGGCCCACAGCCCGACGAGCGCGGCCCCGCCCATCGCCCCCGCGGCGAGCGGCGCGCCCGGCCCGAGCAGCGCGAGCCCGCCGAACGGGAGCAGCGCCGAGCACACGAGCGCCATCCCGATCAGGCCGACGAGCTTCTCGACCACGATGACCGCGGCGCTCGTGGCCATCGCCCCGTGCGCGCGGCCGACGTCGTAGAGCCGCCAGCCGTCGAGCCCCGCGGTCGAGGGCGTGAACGCGCCGACGAACCGGCCGATGAGGAACGAGCGCAAGAGGCGCGGGAACCCGAGCGGGAGCCCGGCCGCGTCGAGGAGCGCGCGCCACCGCGAGACGCCGGCGAGTACCGCGACGAGGTGCAGCGCGATCGCGACCGAGAGCCACCCGAGCTCGAGCGAGGACAGCCGGTCGAGCAGGCGATCGATCCCGTCCCGCTGAACCATCCGCACGACGAGCGCGCTCAAGAGGCCGACGCTCACGAGCGCCTTGATCCACGGCAGCCAGCGGTGCCTCGCGGGGGCCTTCGACACGCCCCTCGGGTAGCGCGGCGGTGGTGGCTCGGTCAACTAATCGGTGTTAGAGGTCGGAGGTGTTGAAGCGCCTCGGGCTCGGTCTCCTCAAGGGGCTCCTCATCGGCGGCGCGATCGGAGCGGGCCTGCAATATGGCTTGCGTTGGACGGATGCCTCGGGCCTCCTCGGCTTCCTCGTCTCGATGGGCGCGGCGGGCACCGCCGGTGTGTTCGCGGGCAAGGCGCCATGGAAGGAGGGGGCCTGGATCGAGGCCCTCCTGAAGGGCATGGTCGGGGTCGGGCTGGGCGCGCTCGCCTACTGGGGCCTGACCTACGTGCCGTTCTCGGTTCCGTTCCCTGGCCTCGAGGGCACGCACGCGCTGGCCGCGCTGCCGGTGGTGTTCGCGCCGGCGGTCGCGGGGGTGTACGGCGCGCTCGTCGAGCTCGACGACACGGGCGAGGACGCGGACGCGAACAAGAAGAAGCAGGGCGACGGGCCCAAGGCCCGCGTCGAGGTCGAGGCCGCGGACGAGACCGTCGAGGACGCCGGCGGCAAGCGCCGCGAGCGGCGTCGCCGCAAGGCCTAGACCGCATCGGAACCCACCGGCTCGGAGGCTCTCGTGGAACGGACACACTCGTGGGGACCGCCCCATCCCGATCAGCTCGGTTGGACGCTCGACCGGCACATCCTCGAGCGGCAGCGCCGGACCCCCGGCGCGACCGGCGACTTCACGGGGCTCTTCCAGTCGATCGCGCTCGCCGGGCGCATGATCGCCTCGCGCGTGCACAAGGCCGGGCTCAGCGACGTCCTCGGGCGCGCGGGCGAGACCAACGTGCAGGGCGAAGAGGTCCAGAAGCTCGACGTGATCGCGAACCAGGTGATGGTCCGATGCCTCGAGGCGGGCGGTCACCTCTGCGTGATGGCGAGCGAGGAGAACGAGGACATCATCCCGATCCCGCCGCACTACCCGCAGGGGAAGTACGTGCTGATGTTCGACCCCCTCGACGGGAGCTCGAACATCGACGTGTGCATGTCGATCGGGACGATCTTCTCCATCCACCGCCGGCGGACCGTCGGCGGGCCCGGCACCCGCGAGGACTGTCTGCAGAAGGGCACCACGCAGGTCGCGGCGGGATACATCCTCTACGGCTCGAGCACCGTCCTGGTCTACACCACGGGCGACGGGGTCCACGGCTTCACCCTCGACCCGCTGGTCGGCGAGTTCTTCCTCAGCCACGAGAACATCCGCATCCCCCGCCGCGGCGCGACCTACTCGGTGAACGAGGGCAACACGATCCTGTGGGACCCGCGCGTGCGGGACTGGGTGGCGTGGCTCAAGAGCGCGGACGCGCCCGGCGGCAAGCCCTACGGCGCGCGCTACATCGGCACGCTCGTCGCCGACTTCCACCGCACGCTCCTCAAGGGCGGGGTCTTCGCGTACCCGAGCGACTCGAAGAGCCCGCAAGGAAAGTTGCGGCTTCTCTACGAGTGCGCGCCGATGGCGTTCATCGCCGAGGCCGCGGGGGGCGCCGCGACCACCGGGACGGAGCGGATCCTCGAGCTCCTGCCCAAGACGCTGCACGACCGGGTCCCGATGTTCATCGGCAGCGCCGACGACGTCGCGGACCTCCAGCGCTTCCTCTCGCGCTGATTCCCGAGGGGGCTGCGCGCCCCCACCCCCACCGCGCGCAGAGCGCGCGCCGGGGCCCCCTCCCTCGTCCGAACGCGCTGGCGCGCGTTCGCTCCCCGCGCGAGGCGCGGGGCCCCCTCGCCCGACGGCCGGCGCTGCGCGCACGCCTGGGCTCGATCGACGCGCGGTCGGCCTCGGCTCGCTCGATCTATCGACGGTTTTCGAGTCTTCGAGGTCGAGCTACCGGGGCTGGCGATCCACCACCACGTTCGCGAGGTGGATCGCCTCCTCGGCGCTCTTGCCCGCCGAGACCGCTGCGACGACGACGGCTTGCCAGAACGCGAGGTCGTCGGACGGAGCGCTGGCCGCTGGCGCCGGTGCGGCCGCGGCGCCGCGGAGCATCGGCCGCGGCGCGGGCGCGGGGGAGGTCGCAGACGCGGGCGCGCCGCCGCCGACGATGCGCGGCGAGGGACCGGGATCGGAGTCCGCGTAGGGCTCCTCGTCGAGCGCGAAGCGATCTGCGGGGCTCGGCGCGCTCGGCGCGGCCATGGGCGCGGGCATCGGCGGCGCCGGCGCGGGCATCGGCGGCGCCATCGGCGCGGGCATCGGCGGCGCCATCGGCGCCGGCGAGGGCATGTGCGGCGCGGGAGCCGACATCGGCGGGCTCGGCGCGGGCGCGGGCGGCGGCGGCGCCGCCGGCATCGGAGGCACGGGCGCGGGCGCGGGCATCGGGGGCATCGGCGCCGGCCCGCCGCCGCGCGGCAGCGGCGGGGGCGCGGACGGGCGGTTCGGT
>JAYRVK010001025.1:0-5888 GCA_041918555.1 Sandaracinaceae bacterium | reverse complement strand
GAACAGGAAGTCGAGCGCGCCCTTGCCGCGGATGGGCGCGTGGATGAAGAGCTCCTCGCGGCCGTAGCGCTGCATCCCGTGGGTGAGGAACGACATCGTGTCCTCGCTCTCGGCGGCGGCGGTCACGTCGACCGCGATCTCGATCGGCACCTGCCGCTGCTCCGCGCCCATCGCGGCGAAGTCCGCGAACAGGTCGGCGGGGTAGAACATCATGCCGTGGCCGAGCATCGCCGCGACCGCGGGGCTCGCGTCGATGACCGCGGCGGTGAGCGCGAGCATCTGCACGTCCTTCTCGGCGGCGTCGCCGTCGAGCCCGAGGGCGGTGACGATGTAGTGCGCGCGCGCCTCCGCCAGCTCCTCGGGCGGGGGCGAGAGCGGCCCGCGCGGGAGGTGTGGGGCGTCCGGGTGCGGCGCCGAGATCAGCATGATCATCAGGCTCCCACCGTTCGAGAGCTCGAACGCCAGCGGCCCCTCGCCCTCGGCCGGCGCGACGGTCAGGGGGATCCCGAGCTCCTGCGCGGCGCCGACGAGCGCGGCCGCGTCGGGGTACACGGGCTCGGCGACGAGCACGAAGGAGAGGTCCGGCATGGCGGCGACTGTACCCGGCCTCCCCGAGGTACGCTCGGCCCGATGCGACCCCTCGCGCTCCCGTTCGTCGTCGTGCTCGTCGTCACCGGCTGCGCCGGGGAGTGCCCCGCCGCGCGCTCGATCACCATCGCCGGCGAGAGCTACTGCGGCAGCGCGTGCGCCGCGTGCGGCGACTGCGTCGCCGGGTTCTCGTGCCAGTTCACGGGGGACCGCGGCGTGTGCGTCGACGAGCCGTTCCTCGTCGACCGCGGCGTCAGCACGGCGTGCGAGGACCCGTGCCCCACGGGCGAGGTCCGCTACGACGACCTGGGCGCGAGCGCGTGCGCGCGCATCTGCACCGTCGACGGCGAGTGCGAGCACTGCTGCTTCGAGCCCGCGGGCCTCGAGATCCAGATCTGCGCCCCGCGCGCGGGGCTCTGTCCCTAGCGGTTCATCCGGCGCTTGGCGGCCGTCATCAGGACGAGCCCGAGGGGGGCCTGGATCAGCGTGAGCAGCACGCCCCAGCTCAGCGTGCACGCGAGGACCGCCGACTCGGCGGCGCGCGGGTCCTCGGAGGCGTGGAAGCCCGCGAGCAGCGTCACCGCGATCGCGTCCCGCGTGCCGAGGCCCTGCGGCGTGAGGGGGAGCGCCACGACGAGCATGATCACCGGGATCCGCGCGAGCGCGTCGGCCGGGCCGAGGTGGATCCCGAAGAGCTCGAAGGGGATCCACGTGCCCGCGAAGAGCACCGCGACGTGCGGCAGGCGCCGCGCGAAGTGGAGGAGCTGGCCGGTGACGCCGAGCTCGAAGAGCGGCGCGAGCGCGGGGCGCCTCGCCAGGACCTCGGGCCGCGCCGCGATCACGATCAGGTACGCGACGGCGGCGACGCCCAGGCCGATCACCGTGGGGGGGAGCCAGGGGACGCGGTCGCCGGCGAGGACGCCGCCCGCGAGCGCGAGCGCCCAGAGGCCGCCGAAGGTGGTGGCGTACACGACGAGGGTCGCCCCGGTCGTGCGCCACAGCGACGCGCCCTTGCTCCGCGCGACGAACCACGTCAACCAGGCTTGCCCGATGTGGTGGTTCAGGAGCGAGGGGAGGTAGCTCGCGCCGCGCACCACGAAGAGATCGAGGGTGCTCACGTCGGCGACGAGCGCGCGGTACACCCCCGCCGTCGCGAACGCGTCGGCGAGGAGCAGGGCGAGGGTGAAGGCGATCGCGAAGCCGACGTAGAGGAGCGGGCTCGTCGCGGCGAGCGCGTCGAAGAACGCGTCGCGCTCGATCCGGCTCGCCACCCACGCGAGGAGCGCGAGCGCGATCCCGAAGGGCAGGACGCGCCGCCAGAGCGGGGGAGGCGGCGCCGGCGCGGGCGCCTCGCTCACCGCGCGCACTCGTTGCGATGGATCACCACGAGCGGCCCCGGGCGCTCGACCTCGTGCGGCCACAGCAGCGGCTGCATGTACATGTCGAACGTGTCGTAGAGCGTCTCGCAGCTCGAGTCGCCCGGCGCGAAGCGCGCCGCCTCGACGTAGCACTCGGGGAGCGGCGAGGGCCGGCCGAACACGACCTCCTCGCCGCACGTCAACTGGGGTTGCGTCTGTGCGACGTACGCGGCGGCCGCCGTGCTCCCGCGGTCCGTCGATCGCACGAGGAATTCGCGGACGAGCGGGCCCCAGCCCGCGGGGCCCTGCTCGACCCAGGTCTGCCAGTCGCCCTGGTGGCCGTGCGGGATCGCGGGCCGGCGGAGCGAGGCGGGCAGCGCCTCGACGCACGCCGCGATCGCCTGCTCGTCCGCGGTCGACACCGCGATGAACGAGGACTGGCTCAGCACGGTCTCGCCGTCCTGCCGGTGCTCGACGAGCCACGCGGCGGCGAGGTCGCGGGTGTCGAGGCGGAGCATCAGCGCGTCGGCGCGGACCGCGTGCCAGGCCGGGAGCGCGAGCGCGAGGAGCACCACGACCGGCGCGGCGATCCGGAACCGGAGATCGCGCAGGTCCACGCGGTACGTCGCGAGGAGCTCGACCGGGACGAGGAGCGCGAGCACCGCGAGCGCGGGGAAGAGCGGCTGGGTGTACCGCATGAAGAGGATCGTGCTCGGCCCGAGCACCCCGAAGTAGAACGCGAGCGCGAAGAACGCGAGGACGAACGCGCCCCCGTCGCCGCGCCAGATCCCGCGCACCACCCCCGCGACCGCGACGAGCCACACCGGCCAGCCGATCGCGGCCGGGATCGACACGAGGCCGTGGAAGCTCACGCCGTGGTGGCGCCCGCGCCCGGTCTCGTAGCCCCACGTCGAGCCGCCCTCGCTGTAGCGGACCTGGTGCGACTTGAGGCCCTCCCAGAACATGTCCGGCTCGTCGAGCACGTGCGGGCTCGTGAGCACGAACGCGAGCGCGAACACCGCGAGCGCGCCGAGCCCGGCGAGCAGCGCGAGCCGGCGGCGCGACGGCGGGCTCTCGAAGAAGCGGCCGACCGCGACGAGCGCGAGCATCCCGACCATCACGAGGCCCGTGTACTTGATCGAGGCGGCGACCCCGAACGCGGCCGCGGCGTAGTGGAGGGCGCGCCGGCTGCGTCCCTCCATCACGCGCACGAGCTGCCAGAGCCCGAGGGTCATGAAGAACACGACGGCGGTGTCGCTCACCGCGAAGTGCGAGTCGCGCACGTGGAGCACGTTGACCCCGAGGATCGCGGCCGCGACGAGCCCGGCCGCGCGCGCGAGCGCCTCGCCGTGGCGCCGCAAGACGTCGTGCGCGAGGAAGTAGGTCAGCGGGATCGTCAGCACGCCGAACGTGCACGCGACGAGGCGCGCCGGCACGGAGAGCTCGACGGGGTCCAGGAGGTAGAGGCACCCGAGGTTGACGTCGGCGCCGGTCGTGAGCTCGAGCCAGTACAGCTTGAGGCGCAGCGCGAAGTGCGTGAGGAAGAAGTAGAGCTCGGGCCAGCCGTTGCTCGCCCAGTGCGGGTTCCAGTCCCCGGAGAAGAGGAAGAGGGCCTGCTGGATGAAGAGCTCCTCGTCCGGGCGCGCGCGGTGGACGGACGGCGCGAAGCCGATCCCCGTGACCCTCAGGACCGCCCCGACGATCACGATCGCGTAGAGCCCGCCGTAGCGCCGGAGGTGCGCGCGCACGGGCCGCCCGTACCACGATTGCCGGGGCCAGGCGAGATCTAGGGGGCCTCGAGCGCCTCGCGGATCTTCGCGGCGAGCGCCGCGCCGTCGCCGAGCGCGCCCGGCTTCCAGCCGACCCCGAGCCCGCCCGCGTCGGACTTCGGGATGATGTGGAAGTGCACGTGCATGACCGCCTGGTGCGCCCGCGGCCCGTTGTTCTGCAGCAGGTTGTACTGATCGACGCCCGTGGCCTTCATCACCGCGCGCGCGACGCGCGGGAGCACGCGCCCGATCGCGGCGGCCTGCTCGTCGCTCAGCTCGTGGAGGTACGCGACGCGCTCCTTCGGGATCACGAGGGTGTGCCCCGGGCTCAGCGGCCCGATGTCGAGGAAGGCGAGCACGTGCTCGTCCTAGTACACGCGGTGACAGGGGATCTGGCCGTCGAGGATCTTGTCGAAGATGGTGCTCACGCGGCGCTCCCCCGCGACTGCCAGCGCGCGTGGCCCACGAAGAACGGGCCCATCTTCACGATGTACTCGGAGGTCTGCACGGTGCTGCGCATGCGCTGGACGAGGTGCGAGCAGCGGTGGAGGTCGTGGCTCACGAGGCCGATCACGAACTCGTTGTCCTCGGCGTCGAGCCCGTGGCACGCGAGCCGGACGTCGTGCGCGAGGTCGCGGCGCCCGTAGGCCATCCCGATCGCGGCGTGCTCGCGCAGGATCGCCGCCTGCTCGGCGTGCTCGAGCCGCGCGAACGCGCCGTTGCGGCGGAGCGGGTACCACACGCCCCACCTCCACGCGGGGTTCGTCACGTTCTCGACGAAGCGGTGGAGCAGCGCGTGCTCGAGGTCGGGCTCGTGGCCGATCCCGTAGCTGCGGCCGAGCATCGTGTAGGGGTGGCGCGGCACGAGCCCGCGCACGCCCGGCGCGCGGAACAGGGGCCGCACGCGCGTCACGAAGTGCGCGGCGTCCTCGCTCCAGGTGAGGAGCCCGATCCCGGAGGGCGCGTTCGCGTCCTCGTAGACCACGCCCGCCAGGCCGGCCGCCTCGAGGCCGCGGACGAGCGCCGCGGTGTGCTCCTCGACGTCTCCCGAGGGGGGGGCGTCGAACACGAGGAGCTGCATGTAGAGGCGGCGATCCATCGACTGCCGCTCGCCGTCCTTCTTGCCACCGTGCTCGAGGACGTCGACCTCGACGAGCCCCGGGCCGCTCCGCTCTGCGTCGCTCATGCGGCGGAGGGTAGCGTCACTCGTACGGGTTGGCAGTCGTAAAGCCGGAGCTGCGGCGACGGCTGCTCGAGGTCCCCGAGCGCCGGCCGCTCGAGGGCGGGCCCGAGGACGCGGAGCGGCCCGAGCGGCGCGACGACGACGCGGCGGCGACGGCGGGGCGCGGCGGGGGTGGGGCCGGCCGCGCCGCGAGGGTCAGGGTGATCTCGCGATCCTCGCGCACGCGCACGCGCTCGGCGGCGCTGCGGTAGCCCTCCGCGGTGGCCTCGACGCGGATGCGCGCGTCGAGCGCGAGGTCGGCCACGTACGGGTTCGCGACCGGCTCTCCGTCGACGGTGAGCGTCGCGTTCGGCGGGACGGTGCGCACGGTGAGGTGCGCCGTCGTGGGCGCGGGCGGCGGCGCGGGCTCGGGCGGCGCGGCCTCGACGACGGGCGCCTCGACGGGGGCCGGCTCTTCGATCGCGGCGACCGGCTCGGCCCCGGCGGGCGGGGCCTCGGGCTCCACGTCGACCCCGCTCGGGATCGGATCCGCGGCGGCGGCCTCCGGCGCGGGCTGCTCGGCGGGCTCGTCCGCCGCGGTGGTCGTCGGCGCGGCCGCGGTGGTCGGCTCGCCCTCGTCGTCGCCGCTCGCGAACGCGAACACGAGCCCGCCTCCGAGCAAGAGGACCACCGCCGCGCCCGCGACCAAGAACATCGTGTTGCCCCTCGCCTGGGGCAGCTCGACGGCGTCGTCGGCGAGCTGCGCGGCGGCCATCGGCCGCGCGGGCTCCGGCGCCGCGGGGCGCGCCTTCGCGGCGGCCTTCGCGCTCCCGGCGGGGCCGGTCTTCGCGACCGGCTTGGCCGGGGCGGGCTTCGCCTCGGCCTTCGCGGGAGGGGGCTCCGACGACGGCGCGGTCGCGGGCGTCGCCACCGCGGCGGCCGTCTCCGGGGCGTCCTCGGCCTTCGCACTCTCGGCGGCCTTCGCACTCTCGGCGGCCTTCGCGGCCTCGG
>JAYRVK010001024.1:0-8465 GCA_041918555.1 Sandaracinaceae bacterium | reverse complement strand
CGCGAGCGCCGCATCGTCGAGGAGCGCCTGCTCACCGAGAGCCCGCGCACCCTCGCGGCGATCGGCGAGGAGATGGGCGTGAGCAAGGAGCGCGTCCGCCAGCTCGAGGCGAGGGCCTGCGACAAGCTCCGCGGCGCGCTCGCCGAGTACCACCCGCTCGCTGCGTGATCCGTCCGCTCGCTGCGTCAGCGGTCAAGGGACGACGCGGATCGTCGCCGCGCACGCCGCCGCGCCGAGGTGCCCGTCGCGCACGACGAGCCACAGCGTCACGTCGCCGGGCGCAGCGGGCGCGGTCCACTCGACGTCGCGCTCCGGCGCGCGGGTCACCGCGAACTGGAAGTCGCCCGCGGTCGCGAACCACGAGTAGTACGCGTTCTCCGCGCCCTCGATCGCGCGGCCGTCGAGGTCGAGCGCCGGGTAGCGCTCGAGCCACGACTCGTCGGGATCCGGGGCGAGCACGATCGTCTCGCCGGCCCGCGCCTCGAGCGGCGCGGCCTCGGGCGCGCACGTCGCGGGGTCGCCGAGCCGGCCGCTCGCCCAGCGCTCGCCCACGCGGAAGCGCGGCGGCGGCGGGTTGGTGGTGAGCGCCCCGCGCGGCGAGAGGCCGATGCGTTTCCACCCCTCGGCGAGGATCGCGCCTCCTCTATCGCGCACGACGAATTGCACCTGGAGCACGAGCCCGACCTCCTCGTAGACGAACCGCACCACGTGCTCGGGCGTCCCGGGCGGCGCGTCGGAGACGAGCGTGAGGAGCTCCTCGATGGCGGCCTGGGTGAGCTCCGGCTCGATCCGGCCGTCGGGGAGCACGATCGGCTCGCGCACCTCGAAGAGCGTCTGGCCGGCCGCCGCGGCGAGCGCGGCGGGGCTCGCGTCGAGGCTCCACTCGACGCTCGCGCCGGGCGCGAGCGCGGTGAGCTCGCGCAGCTGGATCGCCTGTCCGGGCGCGATCTCGGGCGGCTCGGCGATCACCGCGAGCACGCGCGGCCCGCGCACGAGGCTCGGCTCGTCGAAGGCCGGGCCCGCGCACGACGCGATCAGGAGCGCCGCGGCGATCTCCGCCCCGCGCCTCATCGGATCGTCCCCTGCACCCCGATCGACGGGATGATCGGGAGCCCGCGCAGGACGCCCGAGCGCGCGAAGTCGTATTGGTAGATGCGCCCCTCCGGGAGCTCGCTGAAGTACACGTTCATCACGTCGAGGTAGACCGAGCCGCGCACCGGCGGGACGTCGAACTCGCGATCGATCCGCACGTCGAGCTGGTGCGCGTACGGCAGGCGCTCGTCGCGCGGGCCGAAGAGGCCGACGTAGCCTCCGGTGTCGGCGTCGAAGCGGGTGCCCGCGACCGCGCGCGCGGGGCGCCCGCTCGCGAGCGAGAAGCGCGCGCCGACGCGCCAGCCGTCGACGGTGTAGCTCGCCACGACGTTGAGCACGTGCGTCTGGTCGAAGGCGAACACGTCGGCCGACTCGTCGCCGACCCAGCGCTCGGAGCGGCTGAACGTGTAGGTCACCCAGCCGTAGAAGCCCTCCGCGCGGAGCCGGAGCATCGACTCGACGCCGTACGAGCGCCCCTGCTCGTCGGCGCGGAAGAACGTACGACGCAAGCCTTCTTGCGTGGGCACGATCTCGTCGACGCCGCGCGCGATGTCCCACTGCCGGTTGTAGAACGCGGTGACCCACGCCTCGAGCCCGAACGGCAGGGTGAGCTCGATCCCGCCGGAGGACTGGTACGCGCGCTCGGGCGCGATCGACGGGTTGCCGCCGACGCGGAAGATCGTGAACGGGCTCGGCTGCTGGACGAAGAGCCCCCCCGCGGCCTTGAGGGTGAGCGTCGGGTGCACGCGCAGGCGCAGGACGGCGCGCGGATCGGGCACGAGCTCGAAGACGTCGCCGTAGCGCATGGCCTCGAGCCGGAGGCCCGCGCTGAGCTCGAAGGGGTGGAAGTCGAAGACCTGCTCGAGGTACGCGGCGGCGAACGCCTCGAGCACGCCCAGGCTCGCGTCGCTCGTCGCGATCGAGGGGAGCGGGCGCGGCAGCTCGCCGAGGCCCGGCGGCACCGGCGCGGTGCCGAGGATCCGCGCGTTGAGGGTGTTCACGTCGAGCCCAATGCGCGTGCGGAGGTGCTCGGACAGGACGAGCTGCGCGTCGAAGCGCCAGCCGGCGAAGAACGCCTCGAGCTCGAAGCGCAAGAGGCCGAAGCCGGGCTGCGACGCGTCGAAGCCGCTCGCGTCGCGGCCGATCATCGCGCTCACCGTGAAGCGCGCGGAGCCCGCGCGGAGGCGGAGCGTCGTGATCAGGCGCTGCAGATCGAAGGAGACGTTGGAGCGGCTGCCCTCGGAGAGGAAGCCGCCGTCGCCGAGCTGGCCGCTCTGGTCGAGGTAGTCGTTGGCGCCGAAGAAGAAGAACGAGAGCTCGAGGCGATCGTCGACGCGGTAGCGGCCGAGGACCTGGTAGTCCATGAACGCGACGTCGAGCCCGGGCTGGATCAGCGGGACGAAGAGCTCGAAGTAGCTGCGCCGGAACGCGGCGGCGACCGCGCCGCGCCCCTCGTCGAAGGGCACGATCGCGAGGGCGCTCGCGCGCGCGGCGTCGATCGAGGCCTCGCCCTCGGGCCCGCTCACGCGCGGGATGCTCGTGTCGAGGGCGACGAGGCCGCCCGAGTAGCGGCCGTACTGGACGGGGTAGTTGCCGGCGTAGAAGCGGAGCTCCTCGACGAAGCGGTTGCTGAGGATCGCGGGGCCCGCGCCCACGTGATAGAGGAGCGGCACCTGGAAGCCGTCGACGAGGAACCCGGTGTTCTGGAAGCTCGAGCCGCGCACCAGGAAGAAGCCGATGCCGAACGGCGAGCGCGCGACGCCGGGGAGCGTGGCGACCGCGCGGAGCGGCTCGCCGAAGGTGCCGGGCACCGTGGTGAGCTCCGCGCCGCGCAGGGTGATCCGATCCGCCGCGCCCTCCTCGACGCGCTCGACCTGCGCGGTGACGCCGAGCTCCTCTTCGGGCGCCGCGGCTGCGTCGGCCTCTGCGCCCGCGCCCGCCTCCGCGCCCGCGCCCGCCTCCGCGCCCCCGCTCTCGCTCTCGCTCTCGCCCGCACCCTCGCCCGCCCGCGCCGTCACCGCGTAGCGGAACCGGATACGCGCCGGGATCGCCGTGCCGTCGCGCGTCGCCGGCTCGAATTCCATCGCGCGCGCGGCCTCGAGCACGAGCGCATCCACGTCCTCGCGCGCCCCCTCCAGGATCGCGACGCCCGCGACGCGCCCGTCGGCGTCGACGTCGATCTGCAAGAGGACTTGCATCCCCTCCGCAGGCAGCGGCGCCACGCCCTCGGGCAGCCGGACCTCGGGCGCGCTCCGCAGGACCGGCGGCCGCAGGTCTTGCGCCTCCGCCCGAGCGGTCAGCCCGGCCCAGAGCCCGACGGCGAGCAGCCACCTCCCCACGCCCGCGGTCGTTAGCACGCCAGGGGGGCTCGGTGAAATCACCGCGGCGGCCGTTCTCGGGGGCCCGGCGCGGGAGTACCATCTCGTCGATGCCGATCCGCGTCTCCTGGCTGTGGCTCGTTCCGTTCTCGCTGGCCGTCCTCGCCAGCGGCTGCGATTGCTCCGGAGACGTCGATCCTCCGGACGAGTGCACCACCGACGATCAGTGCGAGGTCGACGAGCGGTGCGTCGACGGACGCTGTCAGTCCCGCGCGCGCGACGGGATGGTGCCGCCCGGCGAGGACGGCGGCCCGCCGCCCGAGATGTGCGTCGACGCCGACTCCGACGGTCACAGCGCGATCGCCGACGACTGCTCGACCGGCGACGACTGCGACGACGCGAACCGCATGGCCGCGCCGGGCCTGCCCGAGGCGTGTGGCGACACCGTCGACAACGACTGCGACGGAACCGTGGACGAGCCGGACTGCGACTGCCGCCGCGGCGATCGCATCGTCTGCTACGAGGGCGCGGTCGGCACCAGCGGCGTCGGGCTCTGCCGCAGCGGCGTCACCCTGTGCATCGAGCCGGGGATGACCGGCGAGTGCCGCGGGCAGCGCGTCCCCGCGGACGAGACGTGCGACGGACGCGACGAGGACTGCGACGGGACCGTCGACGAGGGCCTGCGCAACGCGTGCGGCGAGTGCGCGGCCGAGCCGACCGAGCTCTGCGGCAACGAGCTCGACGACGACTGCGACGGGATGACCGACGAGGACTGCGAGTGCGACTACCGGTGCATGTGCGCGCCGGGCACCTCGTGCGAGTGCGAGCCGCCGACGAACCAGCCCTGCTACGAGGGCCCGTTCGGCACGGGCGGCCGCGGCGTTTGCGCGGGTGGGCGGCGCGACTGCATCCCGGGGCCCGGCGGCACCGGGAACGTGTGGGGCATGTGCGTGGGACAGGTGCTGCCCGGCGCCGAGTGCGCGGGCGGCGCGGCGAACGGCGCCGACGAGGACTGCGACGGGCTCGTCGACGAGGGCTGCGCGGACGCCGACGGTGACGGGAGCCCGTGGCCGACGGACTGCGACGACGCGGATCCGGCGGTGAGCCCCGGCGCGACCGAGACGTGCAACGGCGTCGACGACAACTGCAACGGCGTGTCCGACGAGGGCGTCACGAACGCGTGCGGCGGCTGCGGCGCCCCCGCGTCGGCGGAGACCTGCGACAACGGGCTCGACGACGACTGCAACGGGATGGTCGACGACGGCTGCATGTGCACGCCCGGCGGTACGCAGCCCTGCTACGGCGGGCCCGAGGGGACCTCGGGCGTCGGCGCGTGCGCCGCGGGCACGCAGACGTGCATGGGCTCGACGGAGTTCCCGATGTGGGGGGAGTGCGGCGGCGCCGTGCTCCCGCTCCCCGAGGTGTGCAACGGCGTCGACGACGACTGCGACGGCACCGCCGACGAGCGCTGGGCCGCGGGCAGCAACGCGTGCGGCTACTGCGATCCGACGGAGGTGTGCGACGGCGCCGATCAGGACTGCGACGGGCTGGTCGACGAGGGCGTATCGAATGCGTGCGGCGGGTGCGGGCCCGAGCCGGTCGAGACCTGCAACGGCATCGACGACGACTGCGACGGCGCGGTCGACGAGGGCGTCGTGAACGCGTGCGGCACCTGCCCGCCCGAGCCGTGCTTCACCGAGACGTGGGGCACGCCCGCGGACTGCGGCTACGAGGGCCGCACGTGCGACGACGTCGAGGAGCACCCGATGTACCCGGGCAGCGTCACGCTCGGCCAGTCGACGGTCGACTTCGACTACATCTACATCGCGGTCACCGCGCGGAACGAGGTCGCGCAGCTCGACACGCGCACCGGCGTCCGGAACTGGCAGGTGCCGTCGCACGGCCGCTGGCCCTCGCGGACCGCGGTCGCGGGGGACGGATCCGTGTGGGTCGGCAACCGCGCCTACACCGGGAGCAACGTCGCCGACCCAGCGCAGTCCAACGTCGTGCACCTGCGCGCGTCGGACGGCGGCCTCATCTGCCGCGCGCCGGTCCTCAACATCGCGCGCTCGGTGGCGATCGATCGGAACGGCGACGTGTGGGCGGGCTCCTTCAACAACGGCGACCTCTACCACATCAGCGGCACGATGGTGGACTCGAGCACCTCGCCGCCGACCTGCGTCGTGCTCAACCGCATCAACCTCGCGAGCCTCGGCGGGACGAACATCTATGGCCTCGCCGCGGACCCCGAGGGCTACGTGTGGACCGCGACCTCGCCGACCATCCGCGTCGACATCGCCACCTACGCCGCGATGGCGGTCCCCAACCCGACGCACTACGGCGTCGCGGGCGACGGCATGGGCCGCATGTGGTTCGGCGGCTGGCGCGGGAGCGGGGACGTCCACGCCGTGAACCGCGCGACCGGCGCGATCACGAGCACCGGCGTCGGCAGCGTCACCGCGGTCACCGTGCACCCGGAGGGGAGCATCTGGGGCTCGAGCTACGGCACCAACGAGATCGTCGGCTTCAACGCCGACGGCTCGCTCCGCTGCCGGGGCGCGATCCCCTCGGGCACGAACCCGCACGGCGTCGCCGTCGATCGCATGGGCCGGATCTGGACGCCCTCGCGCTTCGGGAGCGGCACGGTCAACGTGTTCGACACCGCGTGCACGCACCAGGCGACCTACACCGTCGACGCGGGGCAGGAGCTCTACTCCTACTCCGACATGACGGGGCACCTCCTGCGCACGTTCGTGTCGCCGGAGGGCACGTGGGGCCAGATCTTCGACTCGGGCTACGCGCTCGCGTACTGGACGCAGGTCACCTACGGCTCGATCGAGCCGCCCGGCACCGAGATCGAGATCACCGCGCGCACGGCGGACACCCTCGCGGGGCTCCCGACGGGCGTCTCGTGCGGGCCGTTCGTCATGTCGCCGGTGGATCTCTCGGGGTGCCCGGCGGGCTTCCAGAACCACCGCTTCCTCGAGGTGACCGCGCGGCTGACCGCGAGCGGCCTCGAGCGGCCCATCCTGCAGTCGGTGACGGCGAGCTGGGCCTACTGAGAGTCGTGCAAGGAACGTTGACGCGCGCGGCCGTCGCGCTCGCGCTCGTGGCGTGCGCCTCGGAGCCCGGCGCGCCCGCGCGCCTCTCCGGCGCGACGTGTCCCGCGCGCATGGCGCACCTCCCCGCGCTCGACGCGTGCATCGATCGCTACGAGGCGGTCGTCGAGGGCGCCGGCCGCCGCATCGCGGCCGAGCCGGCCCAGGGGCGCCTCCCCACCACCGCGATCTCGTGGTTCGACGCGCGGCTCGCGTGCCAGAACGCGGGCCATCGCCTCTGCACGGCGCGCGAGTGGGCCCTCGCGTGCGCCGGGACGACGGACGCCGAGGGCGCGCGCGCCTACCCGTACGGCGCCGAGCACGAGCCCGAGCGCTGCAACTTCGGCGCGGACGGCACCGACCTCACGGCGCGGCGGCTCGCGCCGGGCGGCGCCTTCGAGGGCTGCGCTACGCCCGAGGGCGTGTTCGATCTCTCGGGCAACCTCGGCGAGTGGCTCGCGGACGAGGGGCCGGGGGGCAACCTCCGGGAGCTGCGCGGCGGCTCGTACGCGACCTACCCGGAGGCTGCGCGGTGCGTACCCCAGCCGCTGGCCCACCAGCCGCCCGACGTCGAGTTCGACGGTATGGGCTTCCGCTGCTGCGCCGACGCGCGGTGAGCGCTCAACCGCGCGGCGCGTCGACGAGCGCGCGCCGCAGCGTGAGTGCGTCCGCGTAGCGCGCGTCGCGATCGGTCGCGAGCGCCTTCATCACGATCGCCTCGAGCGCGGGGTCGAGCTCGGGGCGGTGCGCGCGGATCGGCGTCGCGCCCTCGGTGACCGTCGCGATCATCAGGTCCATGCCCGTCAGGCCGTCGACGGGGAGCGCGCCGGTCAGCATCTCGTAGAGCGTGACCCCGAGGGCGTACACGTCGATGCGTCCGTCCAGATCGGGGAGCCCGCGCGCCTGCTCGGGCGCCATGTACCCGGGCGTCCCCACCGCGACGCGCCCCGCGGTGAGCGGCACGCGCGGGCGCTCGGCGCGCGCGAGGCCGAAGTCGATGATCGTCGGGATGAGCCGGCCCTGCGCCTCGTGGAGGATCACGTTCGCGGGCTTGATGTCGCGGTGGAGGATCCCCGCCGCGTGCACCGCCTCGAGGCCGCGCGCGACCTCGGCCGCGACCGCGAGCGCCCAGGGCACCTCGCGCGGCCCCTCGCGCAGCGCGTCGGCCAGGGTGATCCCGGCGAGCGGCTCGAGCACGAGGTAGGCCTCGCCCGTCTCGGGGTCCGTCCCGCTCGCGAGGAGGCGGCACACGTTGGCGTGACGCACGGACGCGAGCGTCTCGGCCTCGCGCAAGAAACGTTGCAGGGCGAGCTCGGGCTCCGGGCCGTCGAAGCCCTCCTCGTGGATCTTGAGGACGACGGGGCGCTCGTCGGTGACGTCGCGCGCGGCCCAGGCGCTCCCCATCGCGCCGAGGCCGAGGAGGTCCTCGACGCGGTAGCGGCCACCGACGAGGTGGCCGACGCGCGCGATGGCGCGCATCTCGGCGCTGGGCGTGCGCATGGGCGCCCGGAGCATTGAGCGCGCGCGGCGCGCTGTCCAACCGCTATGGTTCCGCCGTGGCGGAGCCCCGTGAGGACGGCGCGAAGAAGGCGGCGTGGCTGCTCCTCGTGGTGCCGTTCGCGATCGTCGCGCTCTGGCTCGCGGGCGAGTGGGACCGGGACGACGGCGCGGCGCGCGCGCCCGTCGACGGCGTGGTCGCGCCCGGCGCGACGTCGAGCGCGACCGCGGGCGACGCGGGGAGCGGCGACGAGGCCGGGCCGGGGGCCCCCGACGCGGGCGTTCGCCTGAGCCGCCCCGTCGCGCCGGTCCGCCTCAGCGCGCCCCGGATCCGCCGCGATCCGTCGGTGCGCGCGGGGGTCCTCGCGGGGACGGTGCGCGCGTGGGCGAGCGGGCGCGGCGTCGAGGGCGCCGAGCTGACGTTCGAGCGCGGTGGCCGCACCCGCACGGTGACGAGCGG
>JAYRVK010001023.1:0-10802 GCA_041918555.1 Sandaracinaceae bacterium | reverse complement strand
GACGCGGCGGCGGAGCGCCGCTACGCGGAGGGCCCCCTGGACCTGGCGTCTCGCGTCGCCCGCGCGCTCGCCCGCGCGCCGCTCGCGAGCGACCCCACGCCCGCGCTCGAGGGGCCCGCGCGCGCGCTCGCCTCGGTGCTCGCGACGTTCCCGGACGCCGTGCTCGACGTCGCCGACGCGCTCGATCCCGCGCCGCTCGCGCGGCACCTCGGCGCGCTCGCGACCGCGTTCCGCGCGTACGACGAGGCCGGCGCCGAGCACGCGTCGCTCGCCGCGCTCGCCGCGCGGCAGCGCGCGCGGTGCGCCTCGCTCCTCGGCCTCGATCCCGGAGCGAGCGCGTGAGCCGAGTGCACGTCGTCCGCCCCGGCGAGTGCCTCTCGAGCATCGCCGACCGCAGCGGCTTCTTCTGGCAGACGCTCTGGGATCACCCGGACAACGCCGCGCTCAAGGAGGCGCGGCGCGACCCGAACGCGCTCGCGCCCGGCGACGAGGTCCACGTCCCCGAGAAGCAGCTCCGCGAGGAGTCGCGCGCGATCGACGCGACGCACCGCTTCCGGAAGAAGGGCGTCCCCACGTGGCTGCGCCTGCGCCTGCTCGACGAGGGCGAGCCGCGCGCGGGGGTGCCCTACGTGCTCGCGCTCCCGGGCGAGGAGCGGCGCGGCGCGACGGACGGAGACGGCCGCCTCGAGGAGCCGATCCCGCCGCGGGTCACGAGCGCGGTGCTCGTGGTCGGCGAGGGCGAGGACGCGATCACCTACGAGCTCCGCGTCGGGCACGCCGGCGCGATCGAGACGGACGCGGGCGTCGCCGCGCGGCTCGCGAACCTCGGCCTCGGCGGCAGGACGAGCGAAGACGCGCGCCGCGCCGCCATCGCGGCGTTCCAAGCGATGGAGGAGCTCGACGCGACCGGCGAGCTCGACGACGCGACGCGCGACGCGCTCGCCGCGCGCTACGAGGGCTGAGCCGAGCGATGGCCTACGAGTACCCGCCCGCGATCGCCGAGACCGACTTCCCCGATCCGCGGGTCGCCATCGTCCCCGCCCAGCGCGCGACGGACCTCGCTAAGATCACCCGGCGCGCGCACGAGCGCCGCGACTTCGACACGCTCGACGAGCTGAAGTGCTCGCTCTCGAAGCTCGTGGTGCGGAGCCAGACGACCGGCGCCGCCCTCGAGTCGAGCTGGCGCGACGGCGAGGCGCACGCCCCGATCGCGACCGACGGCGGCGAGCGCTTCGCGTTCGCGCCCGGCGTGGATCGGCTCGAGCTCGGCTGGGAGGTGCGCGGCGCGCCCGCGATCACGAAGCTCCGCTTCTCGCTCTACCGTCCGGGCGCGAACCTCGGGAGCGCGCTCCTCTGGGAGAAGCTCGTCGAGTACCGCGGGAAGTGCCCGAGGGTCGGGCACGTCTACTTCGACGGAGACCTCGCGGCGACGGCGTGGCGCGCGACCGACGCCGAGGGCACGGCCGTCGCGGTCACCGTCACGAACCACGCCCCGGCGCTCGACTTCCCCGACGGCGTGCTCAACGTCGTGGAGGGCCCCTACAAGCTGAAGCTCGAGCTCGTCGAGCACCTCGGCGGTACGCGCCTCGGCGCCACGATCCGCTGGCTCTACCTCGACGTGAAGCTCGCGGGCATCGAGCTCGAGTGGGGCGACTGGAAGGTGCGGCCCAAGAGCCGGCCCGACGTGATCAAGCAATTCACGTGGACACCGCGCAGCACGGCGGTCGCGCAGACCCTGAGCGTGCGCACCCGCGTGCGCGCCCACGAGCGCGCGATCTTGCGGGCGCTCCGCCAGAAGGCGCCGACGGAGGACCAGGACATCGTCCTGCCCGGCGACACGCACGCGTTCTGCACCGCGTCGACGCCGCAGTTCACCGACGACACCACCTACCGCCGGCACCTCCAGATGTGGGGGAACGGCCCGCGCCTCCCGCTCTTCGCGAAGCTCACCGTCGCGCGCGCCGACGGCCAGGCCGTCGACGCGCCGCGCGCGCTCGGCGGCGCCGAGCTCGTGTGGGACTGGGAGGAGAAGCCGGGCGACAAGCTCGACGACTGGCTGGCCCCGCGCATCCCCGCCTCGACGCGCACGTACCTGCAACGGGCCTTGCGGTACAAGGTCGGCAGCGAGACCGCCGCCGGCACGCAGCCCAAGGACGCGACGAACTGCCACGCCGATCACGGCGGCAAGCGCGGCACGGGCGGCGCGCCGGTGTTCCCGCCGATGACCCCGAACGCCTACACGAACGCGACGGCCGCGATCCTCAAGCACGACTTCCCCTTCCCCGTGCGGGCCTACCCAGAGCGGCGCTGGGCCGCGCGGAGCGCCGCGCGCACGGCGGGCGTGCTCGCCGGGTACTCGGGCGCGATCTTCCAGCCCTCGCGCATGGCGGGCGACACGTACAAGGTCGGCGTCTACCTCAAGACCCGCGACTTCCCGTACCTCCGGACCGGCGCGTCGATCCGCTCGCTCGTCAAGGCGCCGTTCGCGACCACCGGCGTGTTCACCGTCCGGCGCTCGTTCAAGGTCCACTACTTCCGGCTCGGGAACGCGAAGACCGTCGACGCGGACCGCGTGAAGGCGCTCTACGCGGAGGGCGGCGTGATCCTCGACATGGGCGCGCCGATCCCGCTGAACGCGGCGCAGTACAAGAACGCCCTCGACGCGGTGATCGCGGCGCCTCCGACCAACGCCAGCCGCTTCACGCCGAGCTTCGTCCCGCAGCACCCGCAGCCCGTCCCGACGAGCGCCGCGATGGCCGTGCGCACCTGGGGCGAGTACCAGACCGAGCTCCAGCGCCTGCGCAACGGGAACCTCCAGAAGCTCACGATGACCGGCGCGCACCCGTTCATCGGCGAGAAGCTCACGCTGCTCGCCAAGGACATGGACGTCCTGCGCACCGACGGCAACGACGCGTACGTGATCGTCAACGCGGGCGTCCCCGCGGTGAACGACGTCCTGACGCGCTCGACCGGCGCGGGGACGAACACCGTCAACGCGATCCACGTGCTCTCGCAGCAGGAGAAGAACGACCTCGTGAACCTCCTCGCGGAGTCGAGCCAGAAGGCGTTCGAGGAGCAGATCCCCGACAACCTCGCCTTCCAGCTGAGCAAGCAAGCTTGCAGGTTGTACGCGGACACCCACCACGCGGCCGACGAGGGGATGTTCATCTTCCAGTTCAAGACGCAGTTCTCGGGGCAGCGCATGGTGCAGCCGGTGCGCGCGGTCGCGCCGTCCGACTCGTGCGAGCCGCACCGCGCGGTGTTCATCGCGTTCGCCGACTACGACCGCTGGAGAGGCGAGGACACGAGGACGATCTTCCCGGGCACCCCGAGGCAGAGCTCGCTCAAGGCGTGGAAGCCGCTCGACCCGGTCATGGCCCACGAGCTCGGCCACAACCTCGCGTTCAACCACGCCTCGACCGTCGGCAACGACGCGTTCCACGAGCTGACCGCGGGCACCGCGAACCCCGTCGACCACAAGGACCACTGCCTCATGAACTACCACCCGAGGGCGGTGCGCTTCTGCGGCAAGTGCCTCCTTCGCCTGCGCGGCTGGGCCGCGCTCGGCCCCCCGCAGAACGCGGGCGTGGTCGCGCTCGACTCGACCGCGGCGAACAACGAGGTGCCCTGACCCTCACCGCTCGCTGTCGAGGTGGGCCATCTGCTGCGCCGCGTAGCGCGTGCCCTCGATCCTCGCCTCGGGCATCGCGTCCTCGACCGCCGCGAGCTCGTCGTCCGCGAGCGGCCGCTCGAGCACCGCGAGCGCCTCGTCGACGTGCCGCGGCGTGCGCGCACCGATCAGCGGCACGAACCCGGGCTGGCGCGCGAGCACCCAGCCGAGCGCGAGCTGCGCCGGCGTCCGATCGAGCGAGCGCGCGAGCGCCGCGAACGAGCCGACCGCGGCGCCGTTCCCGTCTCCCGCGAAGCGCGGGAGGTACGCGCGGAAGTCCGTCGGCCCCGCCGGCTTGCTCCCCGTGAGCAGGCCGCGCCCGAAGACCGAGTAGAGCGTCGCGCTCGCGCCGAGCTCGCGCAGCGCCGGGAAGATCGCGCGCTCGGGCCCGCGGCTCGCGAGCGAGTACTCGATCTGCAGGTCCGCGATGGGGTGCACCGCGGCCGCGCGGCGGATCGTGTCGGCGCCGACCTCGGACAAGCCGACGTGCTTCACGAAGCCCGCCTTCACGAGCTCCGCGATCGCGCCGACCGTCTCCTCGATCGGCACGCTCGGATCGAGCCGCCCGGGCCGGTACACGTCGATCGCCTCGGCGCCGAGCCGGTCGAGCGAGTAGGCGGCGAAGTTCTTCACGGCGGCCGGCCGGTTGTCGACGCCGAGCCACCCGCCGCCGGGATCGCGCAACGCCCCGAACTTCACCGAGAGCTGCACGCGGTCGCGCCGGCCCGCGATCGCCCGCCCGATCAGGCGCTCGTTGCGCCCCGAGCCGTAGAAGTCCCCGGTGTCGAGGAGCGTGATCCCACGCTCGATCGCGTGCTGGATCGTGCGCACGCCCTCCGCCTCGTCGGCCGGCCCGTACATCCCGCTCATCCCCATGCACCCGAGCCCGAGGCGGTGCACCACCGGTCCCGCCGCCCCGAGCCTCACCGTGTTCTTCGCGTCGTTCGCCATGCTCGCCTCCGTGTCGAGGCTCATCCTGCGGCCGGGTGACCCAGACATCCATGTGATAATCGGGATGCGACCCATGACCGATGCTTATGAGAGGGACCTCGACCTCAACCTCCTCCGCGTGTTCCTCGTCGTCGCCGAGCACGGCAGCGTGACCGCCGCGGCGAAGGCCCTCTACGTCACGCAGCCCGCGATCAGCGCGGCGCTCAAGCGGCTGCGCGACGCGATCGGCGCGGACCTGTTCGCGCGCGAGGGCCGCGGCCTCGCGCTCACCGCCCGCGGGCGCCAGCTCGCCGCGCGAGCGCGCCCGCACCTCGAGGCGCTCCTCGACGCGGCGCGCACGAGCGGCGGCTTCGACGCCGCCACGAGCGAGCGCGTGATCCGCCTCGGCCTCCAGGACGCGACCGAGGACTGGCTCCTCCCGTCGCTCCTCGCCGAGCTCGCGGAGCGCGCGCCGCGGATGGCGCTCGTCGTGCGGCCGGTGCAGTTCCGCACCGCGGGCGAGGCCCTCGCGAGCGCGGAGGTCGACCTCGCGGTGACCGTCGCCGACGAGGTGCCCGCGGGCGTGCACCGCGAGCCGCTCTACACCGGCCGCTTCGTGGTCCTGTACCACCCCGACCGCGTCGCCCTCGGCCGCCGACCGTCGAAGGCGCGCTACCTCGCGGCCGACCACGTCGTCGTCTCGTACAACGGCGATCGGCGCGGGATCCTCGAGGACGTCCACGGCGTCCGCCGCCGCGTGCGCGTCTCGGTCCCTTCGTTCCACGCCATCGGCGCGATCGTCGACGCGAGCCCGCTCGTCGCGACCGTCCCCGCGCTCGTCGCCGCGCGGATCCGCGCCGTGCGCCCGCACCTCGCGACCGCGCCGCTCCCCTTCCCGCTCGAGAGCTCGGCCATCGAGCTCCTCTGGCGGAGCGGCGTCGACGACGACGAGGCCGTCCGCTTCGTCCGCGCACGGATCGTGGAGCTCGCGGAGCGAGCGCATGCGCTCGCGAGGTGAGCGGTCATCGTCCACCTCCGATCGGGAGGTAGCCGCGCTTGCGAGGGGGGCCATGCCGTGGCCCGCCGACGACGACCCCTCGCGCTCGCGACGATCACGGCGCCGTGAGCCGGAACCGCCCCTCGCGGATGCGGCCGAGCGCGTCGCAGCGGCCGGCCAGCTCGCCCGCGAAGGCCCCCTCGGTGACCCCGCCCGGCCGCACGTCCACCACCGTGAGCTCGATGTCCGCGAGGAGCGTGCACGACTCCTCGCCGGCCTGGCCGTAGACGAACACGTTCCCGTCGTCGGGATCGTAGGGCTCGATCCCCGGCGTCGCGTCGCGCATGAGCTTCACCGACATCGAGACCTCGCCGACGCTGGCTCCGTCGAGGTAGAAGGCCGAGCCCGTCGGCGTGACCACCCCGACCTCGCGGTACGCGAGCGCGCTCCGCGTGAAGTCCATCTCGATGCAGCTCGGCTCCGCCCAGCACGAGCGCGCCGGCGTGGGGCCCGCGTCGAGGCGCGCCGCGCCCGCGTCGGCGCCGTCCACCGGCGCGAGCGCGGTCCGCGCGCCGCAGCCGGGGCACGCGAGGAGCGCGAGGAGCGCGGCGACGCGGAGCATCGCCCCACGGTAGCAGAGCCCGCGGTCAGTAGACGTGCGGGACGAGCCTCCAGCGCACGCGCGCGCCATAGCCCGCCCACGCCCCGTCGTCCGACAAGACGTCTTCCTCCGCGCGGACGCGCCACACCAGGGTGAGCGCGGCCGCGATCGCGAGCGGCGCGCACGGCCACGGCGAGGCGATCGCGCAGCCGAGCAGCATGACGAGCTCGCCGAGGTAGGCGGGGTGGCGGACGAGCCGGTAGGGCCCGCGCACCACGAGCTCGCGCCGCGCCGCGAGGAACGCGAACGAGCGCCCGAGCGTGAAGAGGCTCGTGCACGCGAGCGCGGCCCCCGCGGCGAACACGCCCTGGGCGGCGAGCGGCCACGCCGCGCCGTCGGCGAGCCGCACCGCGGCCGCGCCGAGCACCATCGACGGGAGCGCGGCGGCGATCGCGCCGGGCCCGCCGATCGCGCGCGCCGGCCCCCGCGCCAGGAACAGCGCCCCGACGAGGAGGTTCAGCGCCGCGAGCGCGATCCGCACGCTCCACGGGCGCTCCTCGGCGCGGAGCAGGCCGAGGACGGCCCACGAGATCGCCGAGGCGCCGAGCGCCACGTCCCATGCGCGCTCCCAGCGCACGGCGTCAGTAGAAGTAGTAGCCCCAGTCGAACGCCATCGAGAGGACGTTCAAGAGGATCAGCACGCCGATGAACACACCCACGGAGATCAGCTTCCCGCCGATGCCCCCACCACCTTCGCTCATGTTCCCTCCGCGCCGCGCGAGAGAAGCGAGGCGCGGCGGGACATCCTACGGTGCGGCCGGCGAAGAGCTCCCCTCGCACGCTACGGGGAGGCCGACGCGCTGGCGCGCGCGAGGTCGCCCTCGCGGTGCCGGCCCGGCTCCACGCGGTCGGTCCCGTGGAACGTCTTGCCGGTCTTGGCCATGTCCACGAGGACCGGCGCGGGCGCGAAGCGGTTGCCGAGGCGATCGCGGAACCGGCTCAAGCGCCGCACGATCTCCTTCGGGCCGACCGCGTCGACGTAGCGGAACGGGCCGCCGCGGAACGGCGGGAAGCCCAGGCCGAAGATCGCGCCGATGTCGCCGTCGCGCGCGCTCCGCAGGATGCCCTCGCCGTAGCAGAGCATCGCCTCGTTCACGAGCTGGAGCGCGCAGCGCTGCGCGATCTCGTCCCTCGGCAGGCGCTTGTTCGGTTCGACGCCGAGCACCGCGTACACGGACTCGTCGACCTTCTTCTTCTTGCCCTTCTTCTCCCCGCCGTAGCGGTAGAAGCCCCTCTCGTTCTTGCGGCCCTGGCGGCCGTCCGCGATGAGCTTCTCGAAGCCGGGCGGCGCGGTCATGCGATCGCCGAACGCCGCGTGCATGATGTGGCCGACCTTCTCGGCGACGTCGATGCCGACCTCGTCGAGGAGCGTGATCGGGCCGACGGGGAAGCCCCAGTCGACGAGCGCGCCGTCGATCTCCTCGACGGGGACGCCCTCGCTGAGCACGTAGGCGGCCTCGTTCATCAGCGGCCCGAGGACGCGCGAGGTGTAGAAGCCGACGCCGTCGTTCACGACGATCACGGTCTTGCCCTGCTTCTTGCCGAGCTCGACGCACGTCGCGGTGACCCAGTCCGCGGTCTTCTCGGTCACGATGATCTCGAGGAGCGGCATCTTCTCGACGGGCGAGAAGTAGTGCATGCCGATCACCGTCTCGGGGTGGCGGCTCCCCTCCGCGATCTTCGTGATCGGGATCGAGCTCGTGTTCGACGCGAAGATCACGTCCTTGGGGCCGTTGGACTCGACGTCCGCGAGGACGCGGTGCTTGAGCGCGAGGTCCTCGAACACCGCCTCGATCACGAGCGGGACCTTCGCGAAGCCCGCGAAGTCGGTGGTGCCGTGGATCCGCGTCATCGCGCGGTCGCGCTCGGTCTTGGTGATGCGGCGGCGCTCGAGCCGGCCGTCGAGGATCTTCGCGGCGTACGCGATCCCGCGCCCGACGCCCGCGGAGTCCTTGTCCTTGAGGCGCACGGGGAGCTTGGCGTGATCCGCCGTCACGTAGGCGATGCCCGCGCCCATGAGGCCGGCGCCGAGCATCCCGACGCGCTCGAGCCTCTTGGCCTTCACGCTCGGGTCGGCGACGCCGGAGTCCTTCTTCATCTCGGTCGTCGCGAAGAAGATGCTCATCAGCGACGCGGCCTGCGGGCTCACCACGAGCTCGCCGAACGCCTCGGCCTCGGCCGCGAGCCCGGCCTCCATGCCCTCCTCGAGCCCGGTCCGCACGACCTCGAGGATCCGCTCCTGCGCGGGGTAGTTCCCGCGGGTCTTCGAGAGCAGCGCCTTCTTGGCCTGATCGAACACGACCTTGCGCCCGAGCGGGTTCTCGGTGAGCGCCCACTCCATCGCCTCGCCGCGCAGGTCGCGCTTCTTCTTCCCGGCGTGGCCCTGTGCGAGCTCGAGCGCGCGCGCACGCGACCTCGAGCAAGATGGCCTGCGGCACCACCTCGTCGACGAGGCCGAGCTTCTTCGCCTTCTTCGCGTCGATCGACTTGCCGGTGAGCATCAGGTCGAGCGCGGTCTGGATGTCGACGAGGCGCGGCAGGCGCTGCGTGCCGCCCGCGCCCGGGAGCAAGCCGAGCTGACACTCGGGGAGCCCGAGCTTCGTGCGCGGCGCGTCGGACGCGACGCGGCCGTGGCACGCCATCGCGACCTCGAGGCCGCCGCCGAGGCAGGCGCCGTGGATCGCCGCCACGACGGGCGCGCGGAGCTCCGCGAGGCGCGCCATGTTGCGGTGCGCGCTCCGGCTGATCTCGGAGGCGTCGCCCGCGGTCTTGCACGCCTCGAGCATGCGGATGTCCGCGCCGACGACGAAGTCGGCCTTGCCGCTCGTGAAGACGAGCGCCTTCACCTCCGGGTCGCGGTCGAGGTCGGTGAGGATCGCCGAGAGCTCCTGGCCGAAGCTCGTGCGGAGCGTGTTCACGCTCTCGCCGGGGAGGTCCATGGTGACGACGGCCACGCCGTCGCCGCGCTTGTCGATCGTGAACGCGCTCATCGTCTCTCCTTCTCCCGCGAGGTGGGGGCTCCGCCCCCACACCCCCGTCGACGAGGAAGTCGCGGCGGTCGCTGCGCTCCCTTCCTCCGCGACTTCCTCATCACGCCGCTTCCAGGACCATCGCCGCGCCGAGCCCGCCCGCCGCGCAGGCGGTGCAGAGCGCGAGCTCGCCGCCGCGGCGCCGGAGCTCGCGCAGCGTCTGGGTGATCTGCCGCGCGCCGGTCGCCGCGAACGGGTGGCCGATCGCGATCGAGCCGCCGGTCACGTTGAGCTTGTCGCGATCGATCTCCCCGATCGCCTCGCTCCGACCGAGCTTCTCCTCTGCAAACTTCGTGGACGCGAACGCCTTCACGTTAGAGAGCACCTGCGCGGCGAAGGCCTCGTGCATGTCGATCAGGTCCAGGTCGCGGAGCGTCACGCCGGCGCGGTCGAGCGCCTTGGGCGTCGCGTAGCTCGGGCCCATCAGCATGTGCCCGCCCGGGTCGAGGGCGGCGAACGCGTAGCTCCTGACGTAGCCGAGCGGCGCGAGGCCCTCGGCCTTCGCCTTCTCCTCGCTCATGAGGAGCAGCGCGCTCGCGCCGTCGGTCAGCGGCGAGCTGTTCCCGGCCGTGATCGTGCCGTGCCTCCGGTCGAACGCGGGCTTGAGCTTGGCGTAGCTCTCGAGCTGCGAGTCCGTGCGCACGAGGTTGTCGCGGCGGATCGACGCGTAGTCGGGCGGCACCCAGAGCTCCATCACCTCGTCGTCGAAGCGCCCGTCGGCCCACGCCGCCGCGGCGTGGGTGTGGCTCGCGTGCGCGAGCGCGTCCTGCTCCTCGCGCGTGACGTGGAAGTCCTTGGCCATCACCTCGGCGCTCTCCCCCATCGTGAGGCCCGTCGTGAATTCCACGAGCGCGGGCGGCACCGGCACGAAGTCCTTGGGCGCGAGGCCCGCGAACGCCGCCACGCGGTCCTTCAGGCTCTTGGCGCGGTTCGCCTCGATCAGCGCGCCCGCGAGCTTCTTGCTCACGGAGATCGGCACGTCCGACGCGCTGTCCGCGCCGCCCGCGACGCCGCACGCGATGGTGCCGGTCGTGATCGCCTGCGCGACCGAGACCGTGGACTGGTAGCTCGTCGCGCACGCGCGCGAGACGCTGTAGGCCTCGACCGCGTGCGGCATCCCCGTGAGGAGCACGATCTCGCGCGCGATGTTCGGCGCCTTGAGCGACGGCACGACCTGCCCGTAGACGCACTGCTCGACGTCGGTCGCGGGGACCCCCGCGCGATCGAGCAGCTCCGCGACGACCGCCGTGCCGAGCTCGAGCGCGCTCATGCTGCGGTACGCGCTGCTCTGCTTGGCGAAGGGGGTGCGCAGGCCGGCGACGATCGCGACGCGCCCTCCGCCGTTCTTCTTGGCCATGAGTCCTCCGTCGCTGAATCAATATTCAGCGCGCGGGAACTTGGGCCGCGTGACGCAGCGTGTCAAGCGCGCCCCCGAGGGGCCGCGTCAGACGAGATCTTCGAGGATCGGCGGCGCGCCGTACGGCATCGCGAGGCTGGCGTCGGTGCCCGCGTCGG
>JAYRVK010001022.1:0-2343 GCA_041918555.1 Sandaracinaceae bacterium | reverse complement strand
TGACGTTGGGGGACATACGCGATGCGCAATCGACAATTCACGCGCCGGTCGTTCCTGAAACATTCGGCTGCGCTGGTGGTGGCGCCGAACATCATCACCCGCGGCGCGTTGGCGGCGCCGGGGCGCAAGGGCGCGAACGACCGCGTCAACGTGATCGCCTTCGACGACGACGTGGATCCCCTCTACGGCCAGCCCCGCGCGCTCGGCGGCGGCACGCGCGAGGACGCGATCCGCTACGTGAGCGAGCTGCGCGCGGGGGGCGGCACCGACATCGCCTACGCGCTGACCCGCGCGTTCGCCTCGCAGCACGACGAGGGCGCGCGGCCGCGCGTCGTGATCTTCCTGACCGACGGCCAGTCCGAGGCCTCGGCCGCGCTCGAGGCGGCGCAGCGGGAGCAACGCGACGTGCGGGTCTTCACCGTGGGGATCGGCACCGGCGTGAACCAAGCGCTGCTGTCGAGGATCGCGGCGGAGAAGCGCGGGACGTTCACCTTCATCGACCGCGCGTCGCGGATCGAGGCCGAGGTCGGGCACCTCTACGCGCAGATCGCGCACCCGCTCCTCGTCGACGTGTCGCTCGAGATCGAGGGCGCGGTGGCCACGCGGATCTACCCGCGCTCGCTCCCGGACGTGTTCGTCGACGACGAGCTCGTGGTGATGGGGCGCTTCCGCGGGGACGAAGGCCCGGTGCGCTTCGTGGTGAGCGGCCGGCTCGCCGATCGCGAGATCCGGGTCGAGACGACGGCCACGCCCGGTGGAGCGCAGCCGTGGGTCGGGCGCCGCTGGGCGATCGCGCGGACCGATCACCTCCTCGAGCAGATCGCGCTCGACGGCGAGACGGCGGAGGTCCGCGCCGAGGTGACCTCGCTCGCGCTCGCCTACCACTTCGTGACGCCCTACACCGCGTTCCTCGCGATCCCGGAGCGCGAGCTCACCGCGGAGGCGGCGGACCTCCTCGCGCGAGGCCGCGCCGACCGCGGCGCCGCGGAGCAGGCGCACGCCGACGCGAGCGGCGTGACCTCGGGCGGCGAGGCGACCGCGGTGGCGAGCGCGCCGCCGATGGCGTTCGGGGGCGGCGACGAGGAGGCCGACGCGGACTTCGAGGCGCCGCCCCGCGAGCAGGCGACGCTGGCGGTCGAGGCGTCGCCGGGGGCCCCCGACTTCGGCGGCCGGGCGGGCTGCGCGTCGTGCACCGTCGGCGCCGCGCGCCCGGCGCCGCGCGCGATCTGGCTCGCGCTGGCCATTCTCGGTCTATCCTTCGGGCGCCGCCGCCGCTGAGTCGCTCATGCGCCGCCTCTCCCTCGTCCTCCCGCTCGCCCTCTGGCTCGCGCTCCCGCGCGTGGCCGGCGCGCAAGCGGCCGAGGACGAGGCGCCCGCGCAGGAAGAGGCCGTCGGTGACGAGGGCGGCTACGAGCCCGACCAGCGCGGCGCCGAGGACGAGGCGCCGCCGGACGGCACCGGCGGGGGCGAGCAGGCGGCGGGCGAGGAGGGCTACGAGCCCGACCAGCGCGGCGCCGAGGACGAGGCCGAGGAGCTCGACACCGAGGGCGCCGAGGCGCCGCCCGAACCGACGTCGGGTCGCAGCTACGCCGAGGACGTGTCGCTGAGCGGCTCGGCGAGCGCGGCCGGCCGCGGCCTCGGGCTCGACCTGCAGCTGATCCTGGGCGCGGGCCTCAGCGCGCTCGACGCGTTCGGCGGCAACAACCTCGTCCAGAGCGACCAGGGCGGGACCGCGGGCGGGAGCTTCGGCGCGGTGATCGGCCTCGGAGTCGGGCCGCTCACCATCGGCCCGCGCCTGACCTTCACCGTGGAGCCCGGCTTCGTGCTCGGCGCCGTCGGTCTCGACGTGCAAGTCGCGTTGACGAGCGGGTGGGTCGCGCCGACGATGCGGCTCTCCGTCTCGTACGCGTTCATGCTCGGGCTCGCGGACCCGCTGCCCTCGCAGAACCACCCCGACGGCGTGTGGACGGAGCTCGGGCTCGGCGCGCGCATCCACGTCACCGGCCCGTTCTCGATCGGCGTCGAGGTCTCGGCGGGCTGGCTCGCCCTCTTCCGCGGCGAGGTCCCGATGTGCACCGATCCGTGCACCGGCGACGAGCTCGACCTGACGGAGTCGGGCGCCGCGCACGGGATCACCGGGCGGCTGCACGTCTACGGCGGCCTGCGGTTCTGAGAGGCTGTCGATAAATCGAGCGAGCCGAGGCCGACCGAGGGTCGATCGAGGCCAGGCCCGCGCGTAGCGCCGGCCGTCGGCCGAGGGGGCCCCCACGCGCAGCGTGGGGAGCGAACGCGCGACAGCGCGTTCGGACGAGGGGAGGGGCCCCGTTGGGCTTTGCCCAACGG
>JAYRVK010001021.1:0-2963 GCA_041918555.1 Sandaracinaceae bacterium | reverse complement strand
GCCTCGGCGTGGGGGAGCATCGCGCAGATCGCGCCGTCCGGTCCGTCCTCGAGGCACACGACCCGCGTGTGGAGCCGGAGGTCGATGCCGCTCTTCTGTAGCTCGCCGACGAGGAACGCGCGGACGTCGTCGTCGAAGCCGCGCAGCGGCAGGGCGCCCCGGCACGCGAGGGTGACCCGCGCGCCCAGGCCGCGGAACACGCAGGCGAGCTCGAGCGCGATGTAGCCGCCGCCGACGACGAGGATCCGGCGCGGCAGCTCCGGGAGCGCGAACACGTCGTCGCTCACCCACGCGCGCTCGGTGCCGGGCTCGGTGGGTCGGAGCGGGCGGCCCCCCGTCGCGACGAGGAGGTGCCGCGCCGTGTGGCGCGTGATGCCCTCCTCGCCCGCGACCTCGATGGTGTGCGGATCGAGGATCCGCGCGCGCCCGCGCAGGAGCGTGACGCCCGCGCCGTGGAGCAGGCGCGCGTAGACCGCGTTGAGCCGCGCGATCTCGCGGTCCTTGGCGGCGAGGAAGTCCGTCCACGCGAAGCGCGGCGGCGCGGGGAGCGTCCAGCCGTAGCCGCGCGCGTCCTCGAACGTGCTCGCGAGCTCGGACGCATACACCATGAGCTTCTTGGGGACGCAACCCACGTTGACACACGTCCCGCCGAGGCGAGCCGACTCGGCGATCGCGACGCGCGCGCCGAGCCCGGCGGCGACGCGGCTCGCGCGCACCCCGCCCGAGCCCGCGCCGATGGTGAAGAGGTCGTAGTCGTACGTCATCGACGCGAGCGTACGTCACTCGTCGTCGTCGGCCTCCTCGAGCGGTGCGTCGTCGCCGCTCGTCCACGACGCGGAGACCTCTTCGTCGGGCACGGCTCCGCCGCATGCGGCGAGGAGCAACGCGAGGGTGATCAGCGCGGTTCTCACGGGGCCTCCTCGACGGTGAGCGTGCGCCCCTCGCGCACGACCGAGCGATGCGGCGCCGACGCGTCGTACACGACGACCGCGAGCCCGTGCGTGCGCCCGGCGCCGAGCCAGCGGAACGCGAGCGGGACGCGCCGCTCGGCGCCCTCGGCGATCGGCGCGAGGGCGATCCGTACGACCCCCGCGCCGTCGGGCGGCGACACCGCGAGGACGTCCTCGGCGCGCTCCAACGCCGCGATCGCGGCGGCGTCGAGCGCGGCGGCCCCGGGCAGCACGACCTCGACGAGCGGGCTCCCGCTCGGCGTCTCGCTCGCGTTCTCGACCACGAGCTCGAGCCCCGCGGTCTCGCCGGCGCGGCCCGGCGTGCCCTCGATCCGCGCGCGCAGGGGGCCCTCGTCGCGCGGCTCGACCGGCGCGAGGTAGCGCGTCTCGACGCGCGCCCACACCGGGGCGTCGGTCCGCACGCGCACGACGGCGCCGGGCGCCACCGCGAGGCGACCGACGCCTCCGTCGAGGGCGAGGCGCGTCGGGCGGCCGTCGACCTCGACGTCGACCGCGTCGGGCGCGCCGACGCCGAATGCGCCGTACACGCTCGCGGCGAGCGCCCAGAACGCGCCCTCGGGGCCCGTGCGATCCGCGAGGTAGAGGCGCGCGAGCCCGGAGGCCGCGAGCTCGTCCGCGAGCGCGTCGTCACCGCTCTGGCGCGCGGCCACCGCGAGGGCGAGCGTGCCGATCCACGCGTCGCCGAGCCGCGCGGGATCTCCCGGGACGAAGCGCCGCCCGCCCTCGTCGGCCGCGAGCGCCACGCGGGCGCGCTCGAGCAGCGCGCGACCCCGGCCATCGTCGGGATCCGCGAGGAGCAGCGCCGCGGCCATGCGGGCCATCACCGCGGGAGCGTCGCTCGCGGACGCGAGCGCGCGCCAGCCGTCCTCGCGGAGATCGTTCACGAGCTGGCTGGTGAGGTCGCCGCCCGTCGGCGACGCGGGCGCCCACGGACCGAGCGCGGCGAGCACGGACGCGCGCAGCGCGAGGTCGTCGCCGAGCTCCTGGCGCACTCGCCCCGCGGCGGGGCTCACGCGCGGCGCGTGATCGTCGTGGGGCGCCCACGCGACCATCGCGCAGGCGGTCTCGAGGAGCCCGCCGTCCGAGACCGCCCGCGCGAGGAGCGCCTCGTCGGGCTCCGCGCCGGCGATCGCGCGCGCCCACGCGAGCACGCCGGGCGCCTCCTCGAGCGCGGTGGCGAACGCAGGGTCCGCGTACAGCGCGCCCGGAGCGCCGACCACGAGCTCGCCGCGCCAGGGCCGCGCGCGATCGGGCGCGCGCACCGCGAGCTCGGCCTCGCGATCGACGCGAGCCGCGCGGACCCGGTGCCGCAGGAGCCCCTCGGGGACCACGCGCACGCGGCGCTCGAAGCGGCTCACCACGCGCTCCCCGTCGCGCACCGTGACCGAGAGGTCGGCGAGGCCGGGCGCGCTCGCCTCGAGCACGAGGGCGGTGCCGTCGACGCGCGCGGCGAGGCCGCGGCCTCGCACCTCGACGTCGACGGACGGCGCGGGCGCGTCGGCGAGGCGCACGAGCCCGATCGGGATCCGCAGCGCCTCGCCGGGCCGGAGCGCGGTGGGGAGCTCGAGCGTCGCGATCCACGGCGCGCCCGCGACGAGCTCGGAGTCGGCCGCCGCGAGCCCGGCGTCGGCCGCGAAAAGGAGCGCGGTCACGCGGTACGCGCGCCGCGCGCTCGGGAGCGACCACGCGGGCGCCGGCCCGAGGCCGCCGATCGGGGCGGCGAGCGCGTCGAGGGCGGGCGCGCGGGACGGCGCCTCGCGCGGCGGCTCGGGGAGCGTGCCCCAGGTGGCGTGGGCGAGATCCGCGCGCTCGTACGAGAGCTCGGGCGGCGTGATCCCGAAGAGCTCGCCCAGCGACTCGAGGGTCGCGCGCCCGAGCGCGACACCCGAGAGTCGAGCGAGCAAGACGTCTTCCCCGACCGCGTCCGCGTAGATCCCGCCCGAGGGGAGCACGCGCGCGAACGGATCGACGACGTCGTCGCCCGTCCCGGGG
>JAYRVK010001020.1:0-7115 GCA_041918555.1 Sandaracinaceae bacterium | reverse complement strand
TGGTCTGGGCCACGACCGAGACGTTCCGAGCGCGCCGGGTGTACCGCGTCGCCGAGGCGCCGGCCGCGCCGCCCGGGGCCGCGCGCGTGCGGCCCCTCTCCGCGGCCGCGCGCGCGACGGCCGCGCTCCTCGACGACTGCCACGCCGAGCGGCGCCACCTCATCGCGCACGGCAAGCGGTGGTCGTTCGGCGGCGTGGTCACCTGCGAGGACGGGATCCTCGAGACGCACGGCCGCCTCGCGCAGCTCGTCGACGCGACGCGCGAGGTCGGCGGCGCGCCGCGGCGCGACGTCCTCTGGCACGCGCGGTCGGACGGGGCGCGGGCGCGCGAGCACGTCTACGTCGAGGCGGGCGTCGAGATCGACGCGCTGATGCGCGCGCTCGACGAGCGCGGCCTAGCGGTGTTCACGGCGGGCTCCTCGAGCGGACAGTCCCTCGCCGGCGTGATCAACACCGCGAGCCACGGGGGCGACTTCGACCTCGGCCCGATCCCCGACATGGTCCGCGCGATCGCGATCGTCGGGCCCGACGGGAAGATCCGCTGGGTCGAGCCCGCCGCGGGGCTCGTCCGAGACGCGGCCGCCCTCGCGACGCTCCTGCCGAGCGCGGAGCTCGTGCGCGACGACGACGCCTTCGACGCCGCGCTCGTCACGATCGGAGCGCTGGGCGTGATCGTCGCGTACGTGGTCGAGGTCCGACCCGCGTACGGGATCTGGGAGACGGTGACCGAGCTCGACTGGCCGACGGTCCGCCCGATGCTCGCGCACGACGGCGCGATCTTCGATCGGCCCGCGGTGTGGTCGAGCGGCGCGCCGCTCGACCCCGCGGCGAGCTACCGGGCGGTCGAGGTGCTCATCAACCCGTTCGTGGATCCCGATCTCCACGAGCGCCGCGCCCACGTGGTGCGGCGGGCCGAGCGCGCCGCGGTCACCCCGGGCCACGAGGACTGGGTGCGCGCCGACTGGCTCGAGCGCGTGAAGAACATGCTCACCGCGCTCGCCACGCTGATCCGCACGATCTCGGAGGACGTCGACGACTACGGGCCGGGCGTCGACGCGCTGCTGCGGAGCGGGCGCGAGGACACGAAGGGCTTCGCGCCCGTGCATCGCGTGCTCAACTACGGGAACGCTCGCGTCGAGCGGGTGTGGTCGGTCGACGTGATCCTCCCGACCTCGGCCGACGTGCACCTCCGGTTCCTCGACGAGGTCCTCGCGGGGTTCGACGCGCTGATCGCGAGGAACCTCAAGTTCGCCGGGTTCCTCGCGCTGCGCTTCTCGCGGAAGAGCCGCGCCGCGCTCGCGATGCAGTCGGCGGAGGCCGCGCCCGGCGACGTGCGCTTCGCGCAGCTCGAGCTGTTCCTCCTGCAGGCGCCGCTCGATCTCGACGACCTCGACCTCTGGCGCGAGGACGAGCTCCTGCAAGACGGTGTGCAGTTCTACGATGCGTTCTGCGCGATCGCCGAGCGGTATCGGGTGCAAGGACACCTGCGTCTGCACTGGGGGCAGATGATGCCGTCGATCCGCTCGTTCGCCCCCTCGGACGCCGCCCTCGCGCGCTGGCGCCGTGGGCGCGCTCGCCTCGTCGGCGACCGCCCGTACCTGTTCGCCAACCGCATGATGCTCGAGACCGGCGTGGTCGGGCCGCCCGCCGGCTTCACGCTCGACGGGGTCCTCGCGGCCGGCCGCGGCGACGCGCTCGAGCGCGGACATCGCCTCGCGCTGGCGAGCGCCGCGCCCGTCGCGGGCCCGGGCGGCGCGCTCTACGCGGTGAACGCCCACGGCCGCGCCTCGCGCCGCGCCGGCCCCGGAGCCTGGACGCCGTTCCATCCCGGCGACGCGGTCGACGAGGACGAGTGCCCCGCGGGGCGCCTCCTCGCGGGGCGGCGCCGGGACGGGCGCACGTGCCTCGTGTCGCGCGATCGCGAGCGACGCCTGCGCTCGATGCGCGAGCGCCGGCCGGGCGAATGGACGGACTGGGATCGCGTCGACCGCGAACGCGTCGGCGAGCCGGCGATGGTGGCCACGCCGGCGGGCCTCGAGATCTTCGCGGTGTCGGGCCGGGGCCTCGAGCGCTTCCGCGAGGACGGAGACGGCTGGGACCAGCTCGCGCGCCTGCCGTCGAGCGAGGACCTGATCGGCGCGGTCGCGGTGGCCTCGATCGGCGGCGGCACGCTGATCCTCGCGCGGCGCGCGGACGACGCGCTCGTCGTGCACCGCGTGGGCGACGCGGTGTGGACCGCGCTCGGCGCGACGAGCCGGCGCGAGCCCGCGCTCCTCGCGCTCGGCGATCGCGCCGTCGCGGTGTGGCTCGACGCCGCTGGACACGTCGGCGCGCGGCCGCTCGACGCCGCGGGCGCCCCGCTCGGTCCGACGGTGACGAGCGCCGAGCAGCCGGGCCTCTCGAGCACCGGCGGCTTCCACCTCTCGCCGCGTCAAGTAGGTTTGCGCCTATCGTTCGCCGACGCCGACCGCCGAGTCCGCGTCTGGGACCTCGACCGCGACGGTGCCTTCATCGACGCGACGCGCACGTACGCGCTCGACGCCGTCGGCGGCCCGCTCGTGGAGGGCGGCGCTCTCTACGTGAAGATCGCCCACGAGCTCATCGTTCGCCGCCCGATCTGAGGCCCCTTCGAGAGCTCAGCCGCAGCTATCGCGGACGACCGCGCAGCTCCCGAGGCTCACGCAGATCCAGCAGCCCTCGTCGATCACCGCGACGTTGCCGTCCCCGCAGTCCGGGCGCGCGCAGCGGCACGTGAGCGTAGCCTCCGTCGGGCAGCCATGCGCCTCGCAGCCGGCGACGCAGTCCTCGCAGAACGGGCACGAGCCGGTCGCGCACGGGTCGCAGCGCTCGGTGGGGCCACACGTCTGGTCGGACGCGCAGCCGGGCTCGCCCCACGGGCGGCACGTGATCGCGTTCACGCACTCCCAACAGCCGTCCTCGATCGCCGCGACCTCGAGCTCGCCGCACGTCGGTGGCGCCGCGTCGCAGCGGAGCGGCCCCTCGTCGCAGCGCGTGGAGCGGCCGGCGTCGGAGGAGCCGCCGTCGCTCGCGCCGCCGTCGCTCGCGCCGCCGTCGCTCGCGCCGCCGTCGCTCGCGCCCCCGTCGTCGGCGCCGCCTCCGTCCATCGCCGCGCCCGCGTCCGCCGCGCCGCCGTCGGATCCCGTCGCCCCCGCGTCCATCACCGGGGGGAGGCCTCCGTCGTCGGCGCTCCCCGCGCCGCATCCCCCGAGATCGGCGATCGCCAACAAGCCCACCCAGATCGCGCGAGTCCGCATGGACCGGAGGTACTCCCGTCGGCGCCGGCCGACAACGTCAGGCGATGCGCCGCGTGTCGAGCGCGTAGCGCGACAGCGCGGCCCGCGGGGGCGCGACGAGCGTGGGCGGGGTCGTCGCGGGCGTCACGCGCAAGCGCTCGGCGCGCCGGCGCGCCGCCTCGTCGTCGTCGGCCGGGAGGCTCGCGTAGACGCCTCCGCCCGGGATCCACGAGTGCAATTCGATTTGACACGCGGTCTCGGGCCCGACCGCGTCGATGACGAGCGGGTCGAGCGCCGGGAGGTCGGGGTGCAGGCCCGGACGCGGCGCGAAGCTCCGGTAGCGCACGCCGAACGCGGCGGCGCGGCGGCCCTCGTGGTGCACCATCGGCAGCCGGTGGCTGGCGCCGTTCACCCGCACGCCGAGGTGGACGCGGTCGAGGCCGTGGCCGACGAGGCGCAGCTCGAGGCGCGTGGTCGACGCGTCGACGAGCCGGGTCGTCCCGGCCTGCTTCGAGAGGTCGCCGACGAGCGGCCAGAACTCGATCGCGCGCCGCACCTCGAGCCGCGCGCCGCCGTCGAGCGCGACGGTGCCGACGACGCGGTGCGGATCCGCGAGCAGCTCGCGCACGAGCGGCCGCCCGAGGCCGAAGCCCGCGGCGTCGAGGTCGGCGAGGACCTCCTCGAGATCGAGCCGCAGGAAGAAGGGGAGCGCGAAGCGGTCGTGGAGCGCGGGCCCGTGCTCGGTGAGCCCGATCGGGAACGGGCGCGTCGCGAGGCGCGCGAGCACCGCGCGGAAGAGCGCCGCGCGCGCGGCGTCGTGCGCGGGGGTCGGCGCCTGGCGGAGCGCGCGCAGCTCGACCACGCCGAGCCGCCCGCGCCCGGGGAGCCATGGGTTCCACAGCTTCTCGACGTTCACCTCCGCGCGGTGCGTGTTGCCGAAGCGATCGGTGAGGAGCGGCGCGAGCGACTCCCAGATCCGCGCGGGCGAGGGCGCCTCGGTCCGCGCGAGGCGGTCGAGCGCGACCGCGAGCTCTTCGAAGCTCTCGCGCGCCTGCTCGTCGGGACGGACGGCCTGGCCCGAGCCGCCGATCGCGCCGCTCGCGAAGCCGTACGAGAGCCCGGGGTGCCGGCTCAGGTACGCGACGAGCCGCGGCAGGAGGTGCGGGTGCAGGAAGAACGGGCTCGCCGTGGGGCGCGGGCCGCCGAAGGTGAGGTGGCCACCCCCGCCCGAGTCCGCGACCTCGCCGTTGAAGTGCCGTCGCGTCGGGCTCAGGCCCGCGCGCGCGGCGGCCGCGTGGATCGCGCGCTCGGCGTCGTGGAGCTCCGCGACGCCGCGGCACGGCGCCATGTTCACCTCGACCACGCCGGGGTCCGGAGTGATCGTCGCGAAGGCCACGCGGTCGTCGACGGGGGGCGGGTGCCCGCGCAGGATGAGCGCGTCGAGCCCCACCGCGCGGGCCGCGGCGCCGATCGCGCGCAGGCACCCGACGAAGAGGTCGACGCTCTCGAACGCGGGCAGCTCGAGCACGACGGCGCCGTCCTCGACGCCGAGGGCGAAGAGGCGCGCGCCGGCCTCGGCGACCGGGTCGACGAGCCCGCCCGGCGGGAGCGCGCGGCCCTCGAGGGGGGGGCGCGCGAGGAGGGCGTCGTCGACGCCCTCGCCACGGATGACGAGCCGGTGTGGGAGCGGCCCCGGGACGTCGAAGGCGCGCCCGGCGAGCGCATCGGCCAGCGCGTCGCGGAGCGCGCCGGGATCGGCCGCGGCCGGCGCCGCGTCGAGGAGCAGCGGATCGGGGGGGCCGTCCCACGGCGGCGCGCCGTCGCGGAGCGCGTAGAGCCCCACGCTCCAGCGGGGCGCCGCCTCGCCGGGGTACTGGCGCCCGATCGTACGCAATACGACTTGCGTAGGACGGTATAGCGCGCGCGCCAGGCGCCGCGCGCGCGCGCGCTTCTCGTCGCCATCGGCCGCTCCGAGCCACTCGGGCGCGGTCGACGCCGCGTCGGTGAACGTCGGCTCGCCGCCGAGCCAGATCGCGAGGCCCGCGCCGAGCATCGCGCGATCGTGCGCGCGGAGCGCCTCCGCGAGCGCGTCATCGTCGGGGCTCAGCGGCACCAGCGCAGATCGAGGGTGAGCGGGTGCTCGGGCCGGGTCGCGGCCTCGCGGACCGTCGCGGGGTAGGGCGCGTGCCCCGTGGTGGTGAAGCGCTGGCTGCGGCGCGCCTTCGCCTCGAACGCGGTGAGCGGCGGCTCGTCGAACGCGCGGCCCTCGGGGTGCCACACGTGGTAGGTGCACGCGCCGAGGCTCCGCCGGCCCCACGCGTCGACGAGGTCGAAGCGCAGCGGGTGGTGCACGCCGATCGTGGGCTGGAGGCAGAACGGCGGCTGCCACGCCCGGAACCGGACGCCGCACACCGCCTCGCCCGTCGTCCCGGTCGGCGCGAGCGGGAGCTTCCAGCCGTTCACGGTCACCGCGTAGCGCTCTCCCGAGGGGAGCCCCGTCACCTTGACTTGCAACCGCTCGAGCGAGCTGTCCACGTACCGCGCGACGACCGCGCCCGCCGGCTGCTCGCCGAGCGTGGACCACGGCTCGCCCGCGTGCCGCACCTCGAGCTCGACGCCGTCGACGACGTGCGCGCCCGCGACCGGGAAGCGCAGATCGAGGAACGGCCGCAGCCACTCCACCTCGAACGGCAGCCCGTGCGCGCAGAGGTCCCGCGCGACGTCGCGCGCGTCCTCGAAGAGGTGGTGCGGGAGCATGAACCGGTCGTGGAGCGCGGTGCCCCACGGGATGAGCGGCCGGTCGTACTCCTCGCGCGCGAGCCGCGCGGTGATCGCCCGGAGCAGGAGCATCTGCACCGCGGCCATGCGCTCGTGCGGCGGCATCTCGAACGCGCGGAGCTCGAGCAGGCCGAGCCGCCCCGTCACGCCGTGCGGGTCGTAGAGCTTGTCGATGCAGATCTCGGTGCGGTGGGTGTTGCCCGCGACGTCGCACAGGAGGTTGCGCAGCAGCCGATCGACGAGCCACGGAGGCACCGTCGCGCCGTCCGGCGGGAGCTGCGCGAGCGCGAGCTCGAGCTCGTGCAAGGCGTCTTGTCGCGCCTCGTCGATCCGCGGGGCCTGCGAGGTCGGCCCGATGAACAGCCCGCCGAAGAGGTAGCTCAGGCACGGGTGGTGCTGGACGTAGCGGAGCATCCCGCCGAGCAGGCGCGGCCGCGCCAGCCACGGCGACTCGACGGTGGAGGGCCCGCCCAGGGTGAGGTGGTTGCCCCCCCCGCTCCCCACCTCGCGCCCGTCGAGCTGGTACTTCTCGGTGCAGAGCCCCGCGTGCACCGCGGCCTCGGTCAGGAGCGTCAGGAGCCCGACGTACTCGGCGAACGAGCGCGCCACGGGGACGTTGACCTCGAGCACGCCCGGGTCCGGGGTGACGGTGCAGGCGCGCAGGCGCGGGTCGGGCGGCGGGAGGTAGCCCTCGAGGCGCACCGTCTGGCCCGCGCGAGCCGCGGCCTCCTCGATGGCCGCGACGAGCTCGAGGAAGTCCTCGGTCGACGGAACGGGGGGCAAGAAGACGTGCAATGCTCCATCGCGTGGCTCGATGCAGAGGGCGGTGCGCACGCCCTGCGGCGCGTAGGCCTCCTCGGGGGCGCGTGCGCGGGTGCGGCGCTGCTGCACCCAGCTCTCGGGATCGAACGGGATCGGGTCGTCGGCGTCGAGCAGCGTCGCGTCCGCGTACCAGGGCGCGAAGCCGCCGCTCTTGAGCTGCTCGAGGGGGAGCCGCAGCCCCATCGGCGAGTCGCCGGGGACGAGGTAGAGCCGCTCGCGCTTGAACGTCCACGCGGCGGCGACCCAACGGCCGCGCGCGCG
>JAYRVK010001019.1:0-9307 GCA_041918555.1 Sandaracinaceae bacterium | reverse complement strand
TCGTGCCGCGCGCCGGCACCGTCGCCGACACGGTCGTCGAGGATCCTCCGGACCACCGCCCCGACCGGCCTCCCGACGAGCTGCCGGTCGAGCGCCCCCCCCCTCCCGCGCCCTACGCGGGTCCGTCGGCCTTCGAGATCCTCGGCGGGGTCGCCGCCGGGCTCACCGCGGTCGCGCTCGGCATGACGATCGGCGCGCTCGCGGTGCGCGAGGACCACGTGCTCGCGTGGAACGATCCGGTGCGCTGCCCGCCGTTCCCCGACGGTCGCCTCGTCGCGTGCCCGGACGAGCACGCGACGTTCCGCACCGCCGAGGACCTCGCGATCGCGGGCGCGATCACGAGCGGGGTGCTCGCGGCGCTCACCGTCGTGTTCTTCGCGGTGGGAGCCGGTCAGCCGGACGACACGAGCGACGTCGGCTTCGACCTCGAGCTCGGGCCCGACCGCGCGTTCCTCGGGGCGCGCGCGCGCTTCTGATTCACCGTGCCAGAGGACGACACGACGCAGAACCAGGACACGCTCCTGCGCGCTCGCGAGGCGGGCCCGCTGCGCACGACGCTCGTCGTCTACCACGGCGAGCGCGCGGAGGTCTGGCCCCTCGACGCGGGCGAGTCGCTGGTGCTCGGCCGCGCGGCGCCCTCGGACGTGGTGATCGCCGACGGGAGCCTCTCGCGCCGGCACGCGCGCTTCGCGCGCGACGAGGACGGCGTCACCGTCGAGGACCTCGAGTCCACCAACGGCACGTGGTTCCGTGGGAAGCGGCTCGAGGCGCCGGTCACCTTGCAGCCGGGCGACGCGGTGACCCTCGGCGCCGTGACGGTGTCGGTGAACCGCACCGCCGAGCGCGCGGGCCTGCTCGGTGGGATCGAGGCCTACGAGCGCTTCTTCGATCGCGTCGCCGACGAGGTGGTCCGCGGGCGGACGTTCCTGCGCGGCGTGGCGGTGGCGATGATCCGCTCGCTCGGCCCCGACGAGCACGTGAGCGCGTGGCTCCCGCGCGTGCGCGATCGCCTGCGCCCCGTCGATCGGCTCACCCTCTACGGCGCGGGCTCGGCGCTCGTGGTGCTGCCGGAGACCGATCGCGAGCGCGCGACGGCGGTCGCCGCGCAGCTCGTCGCCGACGACGCGAGCCTCGTCGCGGGCGTGGCCGTCGACGGCGCGAGCGCGGAGGAGCTGATCGACGCGGCGCGCACCCTCGCGCGGCGCGCCGACGCGCGGCACCGCGTGGTCGTCGAGCACCACGACGGCCCGGCGTCGACCGGCGCCCCGCTCTTCGTGAGCCCGAGCATGGTCGCGCTGAGCGAGCTCGTGGACCGCGTCGCGCAAGCCAAGATCCCCGTGATGGTCGTCGGCGAGACGGGCTCCGGCAAAGAGGTCGTGGCCCGCGCGATCCACGAGCGCGGCCCGCGCGCGGAGGGCCCGCTGAAGACCGTGAACTGCGGCGCGATGCCCGCGAGCCTCCTCGAGGCGCTGCTCTTCGGCTACGAGCGCGGCGCGTTCACCGGCGCCGAGCGGCGGACGCCGGGCCTCTTCGAGCAGGCCGATGGAGGCACGCTCTTCCTCGACGAGGTCGCCGAGCTCTCCGCGGCATCGCAAGTCGCCTTGCTCCGGATCCTCGAGTCGCGCTCCGTCGTGCGCGTCGGCGGGACCACCGAGGTCCCGATCGACGTGCGCGTCGTGGTGGCGACCCACCGGGACCTCGAGGCGATGGTCGCGCAGGGTGACTTCCGTGAGGATCTCCTGTTCCGACTGAACCCCATGACCCTCCGCATCCCCCCGCTCCGCGAGCGACCGGAGGACGTCGGGCCGCTCGTCGAGCACTTCCTCGAGCAGGCGAGCCGCGAGGCGGGGCTGCCGCGCCGTGAGCTCGAAGCGGAGGCCCGCATCGCGCTCGCCGCGTACGCGTGGCCGGGGAACGTGCGCGAGCTGCGCAACGCGATCGATCGCGCGGTCGTGGTCTCGACCGCGCCGAAGATCGGCGTCCAGGATCTCCCCGAGAAGCTCCGCGCGCGGCCGGCGCTCGCGCGAGCCGCGGAGGAGGAGGAAGGCGACGCCGACTTCAAGGAGCGCGTGAAGGCCTACGAGACGCGCCTGATCCTCGACGCGCTCGCGCGGGCCGAGGGCAACCAGACCAAGGCCGCGCAGCTCCTGCGGATGCCGGTCCGGACCCTCGTCTACAAGATCAAGGCGTACGGGATCCGCGATCGGCTCGAGGAGGGGTAGGATGGCGACGGTGACCCGCGCGCTCCTCGCCAGCTCGCTCCTGGCCGTGTCCACGGTGGCCGCGTGTACCGCGCCGCTGCCGATCTTCGACGACGCGGGCTCGGCGCGGGACGCGGGCAGCGACGCGGCGGTCGCGATGGACGCCGGCTTCGACGCGGGTCCGCCGATGGACGGCGGCTCCGACGCCGGGCTCGACGCCGCGGTCCCGGACGCGGGGACGGACGCCGGGACCGACGCGGGCTTCGACGCGGGCCCGCCGCCCGGGATCCTCGACGTGGCCGCCGCGAACGACTTCACGTGCGCGCTGCTCGACACCGGCGTCGTGTACTGCTGGGGGATCGATCACCGCGGCCAGCTCGGCGACGGCTCGACCGACGGGAGCTTCGCGTCGGACCGCCCCGAGCCGATGCCCGTGGTCGGGATCACCACGGCGGCCGCGCTCGCTTCGGGCTTCGACGCGACGTGCGCGGTCCTCGAGGCCGATGGGTCCGCGCGGTGCTGGGGCCTCAACAGCCCGGCGCGCTTCGGCGACGGGCTCGGGACCTCGAGCGTCGCGACCCCCGAGGAGCTCTTCTTCCCGGCGGCGTCCGAGCCCATCCTCGAGCTCGACCACACGGGGAGCCACCTCTGCCTGCGCACCGCCGACAAGGTGTATTGCTCGGGGTACAACGGCGTGCACCAGCTCGGGCGCGAGGGCGCGGGGAGCCACATCCTCTCGCAGGTCGAGGGCCTCCCGTTCGGTCGGACGCCCCGGTCGGTGGCCGTCGGCTACAGCTCGACGCAGGGCTTCTCGCTCGTCGCGCTCGACGACGGCACGGTGTGGTGCTGGGGCGCGAGCGACGACTCCGAGTGCGGCGGCGCGCCGATCTCCGAGGTGGTCGTCCCGACGCAGGTGATGGGGCTCTCGCGCATCGTCGAGGTCGACGCGGGCTCGGACTTCGCGTGCGCGCGCGACGACACCGGCTCGGTGTTCTGCTGGGGCGACAACTCCGACGGGCGCACCGGCAACGGGACGGACGGCGGTCCGGACCTCGAGGTGCCGACGCGGGTCGGCGTGGTGCCGGCGGTGCGTGAGCTCTCCATCGCGCTGGGCACCGTGGTCGTGGAGCTCGCGACGGGCGAGGGCGTGTGGGGCTGGGGCGACAACGACAACGGCCAGCTCGGCCTGGGGCCGGGGATGGTCGGGGTCCGCCCGACGCCGCTGCCGCTGCTGCTCGCCGCGGGCTCGGACTTCGAGGCCGAGGCCGCCGGCAATCACTCTTGCTTGATCGAGCGCCGCGCGATGGCGCCGGACCGGCTCCTCTGCGCGGGCAGCAACTCGCACTTCCAGCTCGGGGTGCGCACGGCCACCGACCCGACGCGCTTCACCGCGGTCGCCGCGTTCCCGCCCTGAGGGGCGCTCAGGGGTCGGGCCGCTCGAGCCCGACCACGCGCCAGCTCCCGTCGTCGAGCGCGTAGAGGTGCACGCGCGCCGGGCCGGTGCGCTCGCGGCCGGGCGTCTCGGCGACCACGTCGAACACCCAGTACGCCTCGCCGCCGCGCGGTGGTAGATGAACGCAAGCCGAGTTGTCGTCGCGAGCCACCGCGATCGGCGCCCGCCGCTCGGTCGGCCAGCCCGGCATCGCCACGGCCGCGTAGCGCCGCTCGCCCCGCACGCCGGACTCGAGCGCGAGATCGCGCAGGCACAGCCGCCCCCCCTGCGCCCGCGGGTACGCGAGCGGCGAGAGCCGCGTGAGGTAGCGCTCGAGCAGCCGCTCGCGGCGCCCGCGCAGGATGCGCACGAGCTCGGCCGCGGTCTCGGGGCGGCCGAAGTGGCCGGTCGCGACGACCGCCTCGACGTGCGCGTCGGTGAAGCGCGAGAGGATGCGCGCCATCCACGCCTTGTCGCGCTCGGACGCCCGCTCGAACGCGGGGTTCGGGTAGCCGTTGCGCCAGTCGTTCGCGTCGAAGCGCTCGACGTCGTAGAAGCCGAACACGTCTCCGGCCTCGCCGCGCCGCGCGCCGAGCCACGGCCGCTCCGCGATCCCGAGGGTGAGGAAGTCCTCGAGCATGTGCTGGAAGTCGACGTAGTGGGACAGCCCGAACGACTGGCTCATCACGAGCGACGACGGGAAGATCTGCCCGAACGAGTCGCCTGCATCGAGCACGTAGTGTTGCACCCACCCGCGGCCGTCGGCGCCCTCGACCCACAGGTCGAGGTTGTTCTCGGCGCGCGAGTCGATGTGGTTGAGCCACGCGGAGAGGACGACCATGCCCCGCACCTCGCGGCGGTGCTCGTGTGGGATCACGTCGTTCGGGTCGTCACCGCGCCGTCCCGAGAAGCGCCAGCCACCGAGCGGCGCCCCCGCGAGGAGCTGGCTGAGGCTCGCGCGGATCGTCCCGTCGGGCAGGCGCACCGCGGAGTGGAGGACGCGCTCGACGTCCTCGGCGGTCGGGGCGTCCTCGCCCTCGCGCGAGAGCGCGAGCTCCTCGGGGCGGAGGAACACGACGCGGTTGCACGGCGTCTCGTAGCCCGCGGCCCAGAAGATCCGCGTCGCGATCGAGTCCGCGGCGGTGCCGCGCTCGGGCAGATCGAAGTCGACCTTGAGGATGTACTGGCGCCCCGCGGCGTCGCGCACGAAGAGGCCGGGGCTCGTCCCCGAGGTCTTGGCGCGGGTCACCGTGAAGGGCGCGAGCGGCTCCTCGGCGCTCGCGCACGCCCCCTGGGCGAGCCGCTCGGGACGCAGCGGCGAGAGCCCGATGCGGTTCGTGAACCAGCTCGAGCTCGGCACCTCGTCGAGCGCGTTCACGTTCACCGCTTCGGTGTCGCGCTCGAGCAGCCAGACCTCCGCGAGCGGGCGGAAGATCGTGTGATCGATCCGGTCCCACTGGGCCGGGGTGTCGAGCTCGGCGGGCCGGCCCGCGAACGGCCGGCGGTCGTCGTCGATGAAGAGCGGGCTCGCGAGCGGGAAGCGGTGCGCGGGCGCGCCGCACGCGCAGAGGAACAGGAGCGCCCACGCGGCCCGCCTCACAGCGCGCTCCGCGCGCCGACGACGAAGCGCACCGACGCGATGTCGGCGCCTCGCTCGAAGGTCTCGGTCCCGAGCGCGATCCCGAGCTCGAAGAGGTGATCGCCTCCGGTGCGGGGCGCGATGAGCAGGCCGAACGAGAGGCGCAGCCGCGCGAGATCGAAGTCGGAGAAGCTGGTGTCGAACACGTTGCCCACGTCGAAGTGCAGGGTGCCGTCGAGGAACGCCCAGATCGGCCAGACGTACTCGACGCCGAGCGCGGCGACCGTCGCGCCGTAGAGCGCGCCCGGCTGGAACGCGCGGAGCGCGCTCGAGAGCGAGACGAGCTCGGTGAAGGGCACGATGCGCGCGCCGCCGAGCGGCTCGACCACCTGGACGCGGCCGCGCAAGGAGAGGATGCGGCCGCGGCCGAGCACGTCGGTCGCCGCCGCGAGCTCGCCCGCGACGCGCAGCCACTGCGACGCCGGCAGGCCCCCGAAGCCGAAGTGCTCGGACGCCTCGACGGCGACGCGCACGCCGCCCGTCGAGAGCTCGCACTCGCCCGTCGGGAGCGCGTGCCCCGGATCGCGGACCGAGCTGCGCGCGTCCCAACCGGTGGTCCGGCCCTCGGTGCCGCAGCCCGTGCGCGAGTCGATCACGACGCGCGCGTGCGCGACGATCGACGAGTACCCCGTCGCGAAGCCGGGGAGCACGCGCCCCGCCTCTCCGGCCGAGGGCTGGCCCTGCCAGCCCGCGTCGACGTACCCGACGCCCAGGTAGCCGACGCGGTAGTCGAGCTCGATCCCCGGCCACGGGCGCAGCCCGAAGCGCACGCTGCCCTCCACGGTCTCGATGCCGAAGCGCGCGATCGCCGTCTGCGTGCCGTCGTGACCGATCCCTCCGACCTGTTGATCGGGCCGCTTGTGCACCGACGCGCGAAAGCGGAGCTCCATGCGATCGGGGAGCGCGGCGTGATCGGCGAGCGTCGCGAGCAGCCAGTCCTCGCCGCCCGTCGCGGCGTGGAGCGAGATGCGGTTGTCCTCGTGGAGGAAGCGCCGCCACGCCGCGTAGACGCCGACCGACGGCGCGAAGCCGAAGTCGAAGAACGCGGTCGGGAGCACGAGCACGTTCTCTTGCCCCCCGAGGGTGAAGAACCCCATCAGGAAGTCGATCGCGTCGCTGCGCTCGAGCTCGGAGATCAACCACCCGAGCGGCTGGCGGATCAGGTACTCGGTCACGAGGTAGAGCGGCGCGCCCAGGACGCGCGGGATCCACAGGAGCCCGTCGACCGCGTCGGGCCCGGGGTCCGGTCGGCCGTCGTAGTCGGGCACCGGGCGCGCGGGCGGATCGTCGGCGCACGCGATCGCGGGCGCGCTCGCGACGAGGATCGAGCACAGGGCGGCGATCGCGAGCCGGGTCACGCGGCCGCTACGCTACCCGACCGAGGCGCCCCCGTGTGCGATGATGGTGCGTGGCCGCCCGCGACACCGACCTCCCGCCGCCGCGCGATCTGTTCGCGGATCGCGTCGCGGTGGTGGTGAACGGCAACGCGAAGCAGGTCACCGACGACGTCGTCGAGGTGCTCGATCAGATCGTCCAGACGGGCGATCTGTTCGTGTCGCGGAGCCTCCCGGAGGGCGACGAGATCGCCCGCACCATCGCGCGCCGCGGCTACCCGACCGTCCTCACCGCGGGCGGCGACGGCACCTTCGTCCAGATGGTCACCAAGATCACCCGCGAGGCGCGGGCGCGGGGCGCGCGGCCCCCGCGCTTCGGGCTGCTCCGGCTCGGCACCGGCAACGCGCTCGCGTGGGTGCTCGGCGCGAAGAGCCCCGGGCGCCGCGGCGTGGTCGCGGATCTCGGGCGCCTGCGCACGGAGGGCGGCAGCCGCAGGCTGCGCCTGCTCGACGTGGAAGGCGTCTTGACACCCTTCGCGGGGCTCGGGATCGACGCCATCGCGCTCGACGACTACCGTGCGGTCAAGGATCGGCTGGGGAAGAGCCCGCTGACGCGGCCGTTCGCGGCGGGCGGCGTCGCGTACCTGACCGCGGTGATCTCGCGGACGATGCCCGCGTACCTCCTGCGGCCGCACCGTCGGGTCCGGATCGTCAACCTCGGCGGGCCGGTGATCCGCTTGGGCCGCGACGGCGCGCCCGTGCAGGCGATCCAGGAGGGCGACGTGATCTTCGAGGGCCCGACCCGGATGGTCGCGATGAGCACCATCCCGTACTGGGGCTTCGGCGCGCGGATCTTCCCGTTCGCCGACGATCGCGAGGACCGCTTCAGCCTGCGGGTCGTCGACATCAGCTCGCTCGAGGTCGCGCTCCACATCCGCGAGATCTGGAGCGGCGCCTACCGGAGCGACACCGTGCACGACTTCCTCTGCGAGGCGATCGCGATCCACTACGACGAGCCGCACCCGATGCAGATCGGCGGCGACCCGGTCGGCGCACGCCGCGACGTCGAGGTGCGCCTCGCGCCCGAGCCGATCGAGGTCGTCGACTACTACGCGCCCCCCCCGCGCTGAGGACCTCCAGGGGCCGTCCTCGCGGGATGGTAGTCGTTGACCCCGAAAGCGACGCTTGGATACCCTCGCAGCGTCGCATGAACAGGACGCCTCCCCATTCTCCTCGCGTGCTGTTCTCGCTGGCGCTGGTGGGCCTCGCGCTCACCACCGCGGCCACCGCGATGGCCTTCGACGTCCGCGGCCGGGTCCGCGTGGCGTCGGACTTCGGCCGGACCCCGCCCGAGGTCCCGGAGGAGGCCCGGCGCAACCACTACTGGTCGCAGTGGAACGGCTTCCTCGAGCCGCGGCCGCGCACGTTCGTCGCCGCCCGTGATCTCGCGGTCGTCCTCACCGGGCCCGGCGCGCTCGCCGAGGGACAGCCGCCCTATCGGCTGGCGAACGGCGGCTTCTGGCCGGCGACGATCGTCGCGCGGACGGGCGCCGCCTTCGAGCTCGGGAACACCGATCCGGTGAGCCACACCCTCTACGCGGAGGGCCTCGCGGGCTTCACCGAGACGCCGCTCGCGCCCGGGCGCGCGCGTCCGATCGAGCTGGCCGCCGCGGGACACTTCGTGCTGGGCGACCGCACCTACGCGCACGTGCGCGGGCACCTCCACGTGATCGACGACCTGATCGCGCGGGCCACCGTGACCGCGGACGGAAGCTTCCACTTCACCGGGGTCCTGCCGGGCACCTACACGCTTAAGATCTTCCACGGCGCCGAGGTGGTGCACACGCAGGAGGGCGTCGTGGTCGTCGATCGCGAGCTCACGATCGAGCCGTTCCCGCTCGGCGGGGCGCCGGCCCCGGAGGCGCCATGATCCTCTCCCGCTTCTGGACCTTCCTCTTGACGGCCGCCGCGGTCATCGGCATCGCGGCCGCCCTCGTCACCGCCGCGCTCGTCGACGAGCACTACCGCAGCGCGACGGTCGACGATCTCGTGCGCGATCGCTTCGAGGTGGAGCAGACGCTCAAGCTCGACGCGCGCGCGCGGCTGGACGCGATCGCGCCGATCGCCGCGAACGGGGACCTGCGCACGGCGCTGCGCCGCGCCGGCGGTCGGCCCGATCCGGCGGTCGTCGACGCGGAGCTCGCCAACGGTCTGCGCCAGAACCTGCAGCGCCTCAACGGGCAGCTCGAGCAGATGGCCGGTGACCTGGTCTTCGCGGTGGACGCGGACGGCTGGATCATCGCGTCGATCGCGCCGACGAACCCGCCGGCGGGCGCGGGGCTCGGGCAGTTCCCGCTCGTCCAGCGCGCCCTCGAGGGCTACCTCTCCGACGACGTCTGGGTCTACAACGACGGCGTCTACCGCATGGCCGCGCGCCCCGTGGTCGAGGGCGGGCAGTACGTCGGCGCGCTCGTCCACGGCAAGCGCTACGACGACCAGCTCGCGGAGCTCCTCTCGGAGCGGCTCGGCGGCGCGAGCGTCGCGTTCTTCCAGGGAGACGCGACCTTCGCGGGCTTCATGCCCTCCGGCGCTCCGCGCCGCGAGGACATGGGCCAGCTCCTCGCGGGCACCGTCCTCCGGGACGAGCGCTTCGTCGGCGGCGATCGCACCGAGCCGCAGGAGCTCGGCACGGGCGGCCTCG
>JAYRVK010001018.1:0-3192 GCA_041918555.1 Sandaracinaceae bacterium | reverse complement strand
GTCGGTCGCGAGGAGCACCACGCGCAGGCGATCCGCGGTCGTCGCCGGCGCGAGCGCGCGGGCGAGGCCGTCGCGGCTCGCGGTCCCGACGACGTTCACGTTCCGGATCGCGGCCGCGGCCCGCGCGACGTTCGCCGGGGTCGCGGGGAGCGGCGCCTCGCCGAGCGACGCGACGGGACCATCGAGGGTGTAGACACGCAACGTATCTTGCGGACCCAGACCTGAGAGCGCCCGGATCGCCGTGGCCGTCGCGAGGGTCGTGGCGACCCCGCGCATCGAGGTCGATCGATCGAGCACGATCACGAGCTCGCGCGGCATCACCTGGTCCGCCACGTCGAGCCGCGGGTGGAGCGCGATCGCCACGTAGCCGGGCTCGTTCCCGGCGGGCGGGCTCGCGACGAGCGCGGCGGCCGGCTCGTCGGCGGCGACCTCGAGGCGCACGTCGAGGTCCCGGTCCGGGCGCGCGTCGCCCGCGAGCTCGGCGCGCGCGACGCGATCGCCGCGGCGCGAGACGTCGAGCTCGTGCGTGTCCGAGCTGATCGAGGCGATCCCGCCGCCCGTCTCCGCCTCGACGACGACCTCCACGCGGTCGGGGCGCTCGGACTCCGCGGCGAGCTCGCGCTCGAGCGGCGTGCCCTCGGGGTTCACGTCGCCGGGCCCCGCGCGCTCGTAGCGCGGCCCCGCGACGAGCGGGTACGTGAAGCGGTACGCGCCCTCCGCGTACGGCAGGACCTGCGTGTACTCGAAGGTCACCTCGACGCGCTCGGACGGCTGCACGTTGCGGATGCGCTGGACGAAGAGGTCCGGGCGCTCCTGCACGAGGACCGTCGTGGTGGTCTGCCCGTCGTCGGTCTCGGTGACCACCGCGTCGCGCGGCCGCACCTCGGCGCGCACCACGCGGCCACCGCTCGAGAGCTGCATGCCCGAGACCGCCGCGCCCTGGGGCACCGGGAAGAGGTACTCGGCCTCGATGGGCCGCTCGTACGGGTTCTCGAAGACCTGCGTGACCGAGACATGCGCGACGAACCCGGTGACGCGCGCGGTGACGCGCGTGCTCTGGATCGGGAAGCCGCCGAGCTCTCCGAGGTTCGGCTCCTCGCCGAGGCGCAACGTTCCTTCCGTGGGACGACCGGTGTCCTCGATGGGCGCCTCGGTCCCGAGTGTCGGCCCGTTGTGGCCCGCGCTCCCGCCCCACATGTGCCAGCCGTCGAACGCGGGGTCCGCGACCTCGAGCGCGACGAGGCCGCTCCGAGACGTGGCCGCGTAGACCCAGCCGTGCGCGATGGTGGGCTGCGCCGCGATCGGCTCGCCGACGTCGTAGGCCCAGGTGGTGAGCCCGGTGTCGACGTCGAGCGCGAAGAGCTGGCCCTGCCGCGTGCCGAACACGAGCTGGCCTCCCGCGACCGCGGGCGGGCTCGCGGGCCGCGTCGAAGAGTCGTTCGTGTACTGGCGGCGCCACAAGAGGTCGCCCGTCGCGGCGTGGCGGCAGTGCACCTCGTTGCCGATCGTCTGGAACGAGCGGCCGTCCACGACGGTCGGCCGCGAGCCCTCGTAGGCCCAGCCCGCGACGACGCCGCCGGTGTCGGCGCGCTCGCGCAGGAACGGCGCGTCGACCGGATCGAGCCGGCGGAGGGTCTCGCCGCGCAGGCGAGACAGCACGAGGGTGCGCTCGCGGGCGCGCTCCTCCGTCGGGCTCGCGCTCGCGTCGTCGTCCTCGTCGCGCCGATCGCGCACCGTCACGTGGATCTCGTCCTCGTGCAGCCACGGCGCGCTCGTGGCCTGGAGGTCCCGGCGCCAGCGCTGCCGGCCCGTGCGCTGATCGAGGTGGTAGACGTTTCCGTCCATCGTCGTGAAGAAGACGCTCGCGCCGTCGAGGATCGGCCCGTTCATCACGTCCGCGGTGATCCCGCGGGTCCAGCGCGGCGTCCCGTCCGTGGCGCGCATCGCGGTGAACCCGTAGCGCCGCCCACCCGCGACGCCCCAGCCCGTCGCGCCCGCGGCGATCGAGCCGGGCGAGCGCCCGTCGAGCACGTGGCCGCTGAACACCATGCCGTTGCCCGACGCGGGCTGGCCCATGAGCGGATCGCCCAGCCAGCGGCGCCACAGGTGCTCGCCGGTGTTCACGTCGATCGCGAAGAGGGTGCAGCTCTCCGTGTTGAACATCACCCGATCGTCCTCGACGATCGCGGCGGTCGGCCCGCCGTCGGGCGCGCTCGCGGCCCACAGCGCCTCGCCGCTCCGCGCGTTGTACGCGTAGAACTGCGAGCTGCCGAAGCCGCCGCCGAGGAAGACCTTTCCGTCGGCGTATGCGGGTGTCAACAAGGCTTGCGTGCCCGGGACACGCGCGAACCACCCGCGGCGATCGCCGTCGAAGGTGAACTGCTCGGTCATCCCGGTCCGCGTCGCGGGGATGGGGAGCGGTCGCGGCCGCAGGCGGCTGCTGAGCGCGACGATGTTCTCGGGGATCGGGGCCTCGGGCCGCGGGCTCGCCGCGCCCTCGACGTGGCCGCCCTCGGACGCGAGGCTCACTCCGTCACCCACGCGCATCGAGGCCACGCGCGCCCGGGTCACCGCGCTCTCGGCCGCGACCTCGCGGGCCGGATCCTCCGACGACTCCACCCGCGGCGACGAGCCGCTCCCAGCCGCGCATCCGGTGAGGACGGCGATCAGCAAGAGGCGCACGTGTCCCATGGTCCCTCCGACACCCACGGACCCACTCCGTTCCGGGCACCTTGGAACGCGCCGCAATGTCCGCGCGATTTCCTTCGGCGACCGCGGAGCAGCGTACGGGGGCCGTCGGGAGATCCCCCCTCGCGCTACGCCCTCGCGGAGAAGCGCGCGTCGACCTCGGCCTCGGCCGCCGTCCAGTCCGCGAGCTCGTCGCCCGGCGCGAAGCCGCGCGCCTCGGCGCGGAAGTACGCGAGCTCGGCGATGAGCCGCTCGCGCTCGGCGCTCGTCAGCGGCGCCGCGGCGGCGACGTCGAGCCGCGCGCGAATGGACTTCTTCTCGGAACGCGCGCTCACCTCGGGCGCGTTCGTCTTCTTCTTCATCCCCATGCGCTGCGTCTAACGCGAGAGGCCCCCCCCTGCAATTTCTCGTGTGCGCTCACGAGGGCCCGGGAACGCGAACGGCCCGGGCGATCGCTCGCCCGGGCCGCGTCGAAGTGTGGGTCGCGATCGCTCAAATCAAATC
>JAYRVK010001017.1:0-2276 GCA_041918555.1 Sandaracinaceae bacterium | reverse complement strand
GGCCCTGGTGGCGTTGCGGTTCACTGACGCGCGGCTCTTCGAGGGGCGCTGCGCGCGCCCCTCCCCCGCGCGGCGCGCGGGGGCCCCTCGGCCGACGGCCGGCGCTGCGCGCCGGCCTGGCCTCGATCGACTCGTCGACCCTCCCTGAGTCTTCGCGCGGAGGTGCACACTCTCCGGCTCACGCACGCCGCCGCGTGAACGAGAAGAGGAGCGCGAGCGCGGCTCCGAGGATGGGCACGCTCCGCGGTCCGGGCGCCGCGCGGCACGCGCAGCCCGCGCTCCCCATCATCCCGCCGGGGCCCGCGTCGATCGCGGGCGGGGCGACGCACGCGCCGGCCGTGCACGTCTCCTCGCGATCGCAAGTCATGTTGCACCCCCCGCAGTGCCGCGCGTCGTCCTCGACGTCGACGCACTCGCCGCCGCAGTCGGTGGTGCCCGCCGCGCACTCGTCCTCGCACGCGCCCGCGCTGCAGACGAGCGGCGCGGAGCAGCTCCCGCAGGTGTCGCCGCAGCCGTCGGCGCCGCACTCGCGCCCGTCGCAGTCGGGGGTGCAGACCCCCGCGTCGGGTGTGCTCATCATGCCGGCGTCGGGCGTGCTCATCATGCCGGCGTCGGGGGGCATCACCGGAGGGCCGCTCCCGAGCTCGAACGCGCCGAGGTCGAGCGCGGTGCCGGCCATGGGCCGCGCCTGCTCCGCGCCGACCGGGAGGAACGCGCGGGTCGGCGGCAGGAACCGGGGGAGCGCCTCGGGTCGCGGGAACGCGTAGCCGGGGAAGGGCGGCGGCGCGGGGTCCGCCGCGTCGACGAGCGGGCTCCCCGTCGCGGGGCGCAGATCGTTCCCCGCGAGCGACTCGAAGCCCGGGTCCGCGCCGCGGATCGTGCCGGTCCACTCGCTCGGGAGATCGCGCACCCCGCCGCCCTCGATCACCCAGTTCGTGCTGCCCGCGACGCGGCGCGTGCCGCCGACCCACGAAGCGTCGCTGTCGCGCACGATCTGCGGGTCGCCACCGCCGGTCTGGAAGATCGCGTTGTTGTGCGCCTCGAGGCTCTCGATTCCGTCGAAGAGCCGGAACACACCGGCCGAGCCCGGGGCGAGGATCACGGTGTTGTGGACGAACCGGTAGCGGCCGTTGGTCTGGCCCGTCGCGTCGCCGCCGAAGCGCACGACCCAGTGATCTGGGTTGAGGCCGGTCTTCACGAACACGTTCCCGACGACGTCGGAGTGCTCGACGTACGCGTCCTCGTCGACCGGAGTCCCGCCGGGATCGGGGCCGATCAATTCGAGCTCGTGGTAGTACGAGCCCTCGATCCAGTTGTAGTAGATCTCGTTGCGCTCGGCGCGGGACTTCACGCCGTTCCCGCCGTTTCCGTCGTGCAGATAGCAGAACTGCATGCGGAACACGGAGCCCGGGTGCGCGAGCTGATCGGTCGACATGTAGACCTGATGCGAGCGATCCCCCTCGCCCGTCCGGTAGATCTCGCAGTGCTCGAGCAGCAAGGAGCCCGAGTCGGTGTCCGCCCCGAGCAGGCCGTGCCGCGGGCAGTCGTGGATCACCACGTCGCGCACCACGATGTCGTCCGCGTGGTGGTACACGCAGCGCGAGCTCCCGCCCGAGATGTCGAAGCCCTCGAGGACGTAGTGGTCGCCCATCAGCTCGACGGTGTTGGTGCCGCCGACGATCCGCGGGAGCTCGCCCGACGGGGAGCGGACGCCGCGGATCGTGATCGGCATCCCCGGCGCGCCGTCGTCCTGGAACCAGATCGCCTCGTAGGTGGCGCCGCCCTCGACCTCGACGAGATCGCCGGGCCGGAGCGTCGGGAGATCGCCGAGCTCGCGGTACGTGCCGGACGGTCCGACGCGAAACGTCTCGGCCCGCGCCGCGGCGGGGACGAGGAGGATCGCGAGGGCGAGGGGGAGGGCGCGCGTCGTCATGAGGCACAGCGTGCCCCAGCGGCGCGGGCCGCAGAAGGGCCGCGCGACCGACTTCCGCTGACCCGGCCGAGCCCAACGATCTCGGCGGGTTGGCCGTTCACTCCTCGAGGTCGCGGAGGCGTCGGCGGGCGCCGCGGTGGCGGCGGTCGATCGTCAGCGCGCGCTCGAGCGCGCGGCGGGCCGAGGCGCGGTCGCCGGCGCCGAGGAACGCGTCCGCGAGGAGGATGAAGCTCGGCGCAGACGGGGAGAGGCGCGCGACGCGCTGCGCGAAGACGATCGCGTCGGCGTGCAAGCCTTGTTGCGTGGCGACGCGCGAGACGCCCACGGTCGCGGGGAGGTTGCG
>JAYRVK010001016.1:0-2153 GCA_041918555.1 Sandaracinaceae bacterium | reverse complement strand
GACTCGAACAACCTCGGCGCCTGCCAGGTCCCCGACGAGACGACGTGCATGCTCAACAGCGACTGCACGGCGCCGCTCGTGTGCCGCATGGGGCGCTGCGTCAACGAGTGCGCGGACGACCGCGACTGCGCGCCGGGCCAGCTCTGCTGTCCGGGCACCGATGAGCGCTGCGCGGCGATCCCCGCGGACGCGAACGCCTGCTTCGAGCCCGACCGCGAGACGTGCGCGTACAACACCGACTGCGCCGACGGACGCGTCTGCACCGCGGACGGGCGCTGCCGGCTCCAGTGCCGCGAGCTCGGCACGAGCCGGGACTGCCGCGCCGGCGAGGTGTGCGTGCAGCGTGGGACGATGGAGACCGGCTTCTCCCAGGTCTGCCTGGACGAGCGCCTCCTCGAGGACGCGGGGACGGGGTCGTGAGGTCAGCGGCGCTCGCCCTCGCGCTCGTCGGCTGCGTCGGCGCTGGCAAGCAGGCCGCCGGCGAGGCGTGCGGTCTCAACAGCGAGTGCGCGGCGCCGCTCGTGTGCCGCCTGACGCGCTGCCGGACCGAGTGCTTCGAGACGCGCGACTGTCCGCTCGGCGCGGGCTGCGTGGCCGACGAAGAGGGCTTCGGGGTGTGCCTGCTCGTCGACGAGACGGAGTGCGCGCAGGACGGCGACTGCCTCCCGCACCTCGTGTGCCTCGACGCGCAGTGCGTGAACGAGTGCGCGGAGGATCGCGACTGCCCGCCGGGGACCGTGTGCCGCGAGGGGGGCTGCGAGGATCCCGGGCGCGCGATGCGCTGCGTGTACGACGAGCAGTGCCTCGCGCCGTTCGTCTGCGATCCCGCGGCGGGCGTGTGCCGCGCCGAGTGCGTCGGAGACCGCGACTGCCTCGAGCTCGTCGGCACCACGTGCCAGACCGAGACCGTCGAGGGGCGGAGCGCGGGGCGCTGCCGGTTCGCGGCGCCCTGACGATCAGAAGTCGCCCGCGAGCGCGACGGACGCAGGGCCGAGGCGCAGGCGCAGCTCCGCGCCGGCGTCCACGTCCTGCTCCGAGCCCGTGGTGAGCAGCAGCACCACCCCGGTCGTGACGAGCCCGATCGCGACCACGTAGCCCACGAGCGCCAGCGAGCGGCGCACGTTGAGGTCCTCCGCGCTGTCGTTGAAGCGCGCCACGGCCTCGTCCTGGTTCCAGCCGCCCGCGAGGCTGCACTCGAGGCTGCCGCGGTTCTCGACCGCGTTGCAGAAGTCGATCATCGGCTCGAGCTGCGCCGCGTCTCCGTGCTCGCCCTCCGCCCACGCATGGAAGCCCGCCGTCGCGCCGCCGAGCGCGACCCCTCCGCCGAGCAGCACCACGCCGGCGATCGTCTGCGCCTCGCGTCCGGTCAGCCGCGCTGCGCGCGCTCCGGGATCCCACCGCAGCCGGGGCTGCAAGACGGTTTGCGCCTCGAGCGACACCGCGAGCTCGATCGGCTCGCGCTCGGCGACCTCGATCCGCACCCGGTGCGGCCCGCGCGGCAGCCGCAGCGCGCCCTCGGAGGGCATCTCCTCTCCGTCGACCCACACCTGCCGCGGGCTCGGCGTGTCGAGCATGAGCAGTCCCATCGCGGAGGCTGGGGCGTCGGCCGCGGGTCGCAGCGCGAGGGCGACCTCGGTGTCGGCGCCGTCGCGGACCACGATGTCGACGCGCGTGGGCTCGTACCCGTCGCGACGCCCCTCGACCACGTGCGGGCCCGGCGACGCGAGGACGGTCTCCGTCATCGGGGTCGTGCCGACGAAGGCGCCGTCGAGGCGGACCTCGACCGCCTCGAGCGTCGAGCTCACGCGCACGCTGCCGCGCCGCTCGACGAGCGGGCGCAGCTCGAGGCGCACGTGCAGGGTCTCGCCGCCCGCGATCGTGACCTCGCGCGTCGCCACGTCGTGCCCCGTCGCGCGCGCGGTCACGCGGAGGGAGCCCGCCGACACCCGCAGCGGCGCGCTCATCGGGCTCGTGGCGGTCTCGACGCCGCGCAGGAGGATGACCGCACCCTCCACGTTGGTCTCGACCCAGAGGGTCCCGACGCGCGCCGCGAGCGCGGCGATCCACCCGTCCACCTCGGCGCGGCGCGGCGCGGCGAGCTCCGGCGTCGCGGCGTACTGCTCGAGGTAGCCGAGCGCGCGCACGCGATGGTC
>JAYRVK010001015.1:0-6011 GCA_041918555.1 Sandaracinaceae bacterium | reverse complement strand
TCCGCGGCAGCCTGCGAGGCCGCCTCGTGCGCGGCGACGGCCGCCGCGAGCGCGGCCGCGTGCGCGGCCTCCGCGCTCGCCAGCTGCTCCTGCGCCTCGGACCGGGCCGCCTCGAGCGCCGCCGCGTGCCGCGCCGACTTCTCCGCGAGCGCCTCGTCGCGCAGCCGCTCGATCTCCGCGATCTTCTCCTCGCGCGCCGCCTCGGCCCCCGCGAACTACGCGTCGCGATCGGCCTCGGCCACGGCGATTCGCTCGTCCCGCTCCGCGACCGCGGCGGCGACGCGCTCGTCGCGCTCCGCCTCGACGGCCGCGACGCGCTCGTCGCGCTCCGCCTCGGTCTTCGCGACGCGCTCGGCGCGCTCGCGCTCGATCTGGGCGATGCGCTCGTCCCGCTCCTTGCGGGCCGCGCTCACCGCCGCGTCCCGCTCCCGAGCCGCCTCGGCCACCTTCTCCTCGCGGTCGGCCTCGGCCATCTGGAGGTCGGCCTCCTTGGCCTCGAGCTTGGCCTCGAGCTTCGCGATCTTGTCGTCGGCCTTCTCGATGCGGCCCTTCAGGGACTCGGCCTTCTTCTCCGCGGTGTCTCGGTCGGCCGTCAACGCGACTTGCCGATCTTCGAGCTCGGCCTTCTCGCGCTCGATCGCGATCATCGCGTCCTGGTGATCGGCGCGCTCGCGCTCGAGCTTGAGGTTCTTGTCCCGCAGATCGAGGACCTGCTTGTCGCGCGAGCTCAGCTGGTCGCGCAGATCGAGGATCTCTTTGTCCTTGGTGTTCAGCGCCTCCCGCAGATCGAGGAACTCGCGGCTCGAGACGCCGCCCCCCTTGGCCGCCTTCGCGCGCAGCTCGCTCACCTCGCGCTCGAGCCGCGAGACGTCCGACTGCGCTCGCTCCGCCGTGCGCTTCGAATCCCCGAGCTCCTCGCGAGCCGCGGCGAGCGCCTCGGCCGCCTCCTCGGCGGCCGCCCGCGCGGCCGCCAGCTCCGCCGGGTCGACGCCCGGGGCGGGCGCCGGGGGAATCGAGCTCGGAGCGGTCTCGACCGGGGGCGCCGCGGGCACGGACTGAGGCGGCGGGGCGGGCTCGGCGCGCGGCGCCGGCGCCACGCTCTCGAGCTTCGGCGGCGGGCTCGCCTTCTTCGCGGCGTCGGCGGCCGCGATCGCGGCGCGGATCTCTGGCGGAATCGCGGCGACGGTGGTGGCCTCGACGTGGTCGTCGTCCATCATCAACGCGTCGAACGCGCTCTCCGCGAACGCCTCGATCTCGTTGTCGACGCTCGCTGCCTCGTCGAGCTCCTCGACCTCCTCGAGCGCGATCTCGACCTCCGAGATCTCCAGGGCCTCGACCCGCGGCTCGCCGAGCGCGACGAGCCCGCTGATCCGCGCGATCAGCTCCTCGGGAGCGATCGGCTTTCGCACGTAGTCCTCGGCGCGCGTCCGCAGCTTGCGGTGCTGATCGAAGATCTCCTCGGTCGCCTCGCTCGACAAGATCACCACCGGGATCGAGGCGGTCTCCGCGTTCTTCTTCAGCCGCTTGCAGACGAGGAAGCCGTTCATCTGCGGGAGCTCGATCGTCAGGAGGATCAGGTCCGGACGATCCGAGGCGGAGCGGGTGAGTCCGTCGTTCCCGTCGGACACGACGTCGACCGTCGCGCCACGTGACTCGAGCTTCGACCGGACCGCAGCCGCGAACCCCGGATCGCTCTCGAAGAACAGAATTCGCGCTGCCATCGACGCTCCTCCGTCCCGTCAGTACGGAAGCGCGAGGATACGTGCCGGGCTTCGCGCGCGTCAATCCACTCAGGGTTCCGCGCGGTTACGGTGGACGCGAGCCCTGCTCAGCGATCCAGCTGGGCGCTCGCGGCGAGGCGCATCAGCGAGCGGGAGTCGAGGTCGCCCGTGAACGCATAGCTCAGCCCCCCGTACTGGACTACCGGAACGGTGTGGCCGTGCGCGCGGCCGTAGTAGATGCCGCGTCCGCGAACGCGCGTACGCTGGGCCATCCGATCGAGCCCATCGGGCGGCTCGAAGACCATCACGGTGACCCGCCGGCCGCCGACCGAATAGTAGAAGGCGGCGGCCTCGCGGTCGCTCACGTTCGAGAGGCGCGCGCCGACGAGCCGGACGTCGTCGCTCGGGAACTCGATGGGACGGACCGGAAACTCCAGCTTGCCGCGGAACCAGCTCGCGACCTGCGTGGGCTCGCCCTCCACCTCCGCGGGGTGCTCGTGCGAGTGTCGGCGGACGATGTCCTCGAAGATCGAAGAGCCCGCCGCGGCCGTCTGGACGGAGCCCTGCGGGCCGCTCTCGTCGCCCCCGTCCTGCGCGGCGATGACCGCGAGGGCGACCGCCGCGGCGGCCGCGGGAACCGCGTACCGAGCGCGCATCGGGAGGAGGCGGATCCCGCCGAGCCCGAGCGGCGGAGCCGGCGTCCGGTCCGCTGAGATCGGCGCGGTCGGCTCCGCGGCGCTCCGACGCGCGTCCTCGGCATCGAGCGCCGCGCGAATCCGATCCGCGAGCGGGCCCGGAGCGGATGCCTCGACGCAAGCCTCCTTGACGCTCGACTTCATCGCCCGGCCAAAGGACACGTGCACGCGGCAAGGCCCGCACTCCGTCAGGTGCTGCTCGAACTCGATCTGCGTGTCGGGGTCCAGCTCACCGTCGACGAGCGCGTCGACGTGGCGCCGGAGCACCTCGCACCGGATCATCCCTCGGCCTCCCTCGAGCGGCGGTACGCGTCCAGAGAGACGGGGCTCGCCTCGGCCGGTTCCTCGATGATGCCGAGCTGCACCGCCTGCGCGACGAGGCGCTTCTGCATCTTCTTGCGCGCGCGGTGCAACCTGGACATCACGGTCCCGATCGGGCAGCCGAGGATCTCGGCGATCTCCTTGTAGGAGAGCTCCTCGATGTCGGCCAGGACGATCATCATGCGGTAGTCGTCCGGCAGCGAGTCCAGGGCATCCTGGATCTCGGCGTGGATCAGCCGGCGATGCGCCTCGGAGACTGGATCGGTCAGCGAGCGCATCGCCGCGCGGCTCATCACGCCGTCTCCCACGGGCTCGGCAGTGGTCCCCTCGAGCACCTTCCGCTCCCGCGTCTTACGGCGGTACTTGTTGATGAAGGTGTTGGTCAGGATGCGGAAGAGCCACGCCTTCAAGTTCGTGCCGGGCTCGAACCGATCGTAGAACCGGTAGGCCTTCACGAACGCGTCCTGGACCAGATCCTCGGCGTCGGCGGGGCTCCTCGTGTAACGGAGGGCCGCGCCGTAGAGCGAGTCGAGGTGCTTGAGGGCCTCGCGCTCGAACTCCTCACGCGCGAGGTCCTTTCCGGTGCTCAGGGCCATTCTCTTCCTTTCGCGGCGGGCAACCCCGGGGGTTCAAGGTCTATTTCCGGGGGGTCGTGACGCTGGCCACGGTAACCACCGGACCCCCGCCGCGCAGAGGAACCGTCACCCCGGCGGTGGCTCCTCGGTTTCGTCGGTGCCCACCCGCTCCTGGAGCGTGACGAGCTTCGCTTCGAGCTCCTCGATCCGCGTGTGGAGCCGACCGACGTCGTCGTTCAGGGCCTGAACCCGGGAGATCGCGTGGCCGATCAGCCCCCGAATCCGGTCATCCGCCAAGCGCTGGAGCTCGTCGAGGGCCTCCTTCGGAGAGAAGAACATCGACCGCTTGGGCGGCGGCTCCTCGACGGCCTCGGGCGGCGGCGCGGGCGCCGCGGCGGGAGGCTCACTCTCCCCCTCCTTGCGCGGGATGAGCTTGCCGACCGGCCCGCCGCGCAGAGTGTCCATGAGCTTCTCGCCGCTCTGCTGGATGAGGTTCCTCAGGGTCCCGACGGAGGTCACGCGGTTGACGTCGGCCTTCTTCTCTTCCTCGTAGATGATCTGCGCGAGCGTGACGTTCGTGAGATCTTCCTTCGTGGTGTTGTCGATGATCCGCACGTCCTCGCCGTTGCGGACGTGCTCCGCGATCTGCTGGAGGGTCACGTAGCGGCTGTCGGTCGTGTCGTAGAGCTTGCGGTTCGCATAGCGCTTGATCTTGCGCGGGACGCGATCTCGCTCTTCCTTGCTCGACACTCCACTCTCCAAGGTCAGCCCTCCGACGCAGCGCGTCACAGTATACACCGGCTATGCTTCCGACCACGAGCCCTCATGGCGAACGCAGACCGGATCGCTCGACAGCTCGTGAAGCGCATCGTCGCCGTCGTGGACCCTTCGGTGCGCGTCCGCTATCTCCGCCACGAGCTCGCGTCGATGGCGCCGGGAACGATCGCGGACGTGCTGACGATCTCCATGCACGGCACCGAGGCGCGGGACGGGGATCAGGGAGCGCTCTTGCTCGCGCTGTGCCTCGCCCTCGCCGACGAAGAGTGCGCCGGGCTCCGCGAGACGGTGGTCCAGATCGCGGTCGCGCAAGGCCAGCTCTCGACCGCCGAGCTCTTGCAGCCGCGCGGTGCCGAGCGCCCCGCCGAGGAGCCCATCGCGGTCCCGGACTTCGGGCGCGGGCGCGCCGTCACCCTCGGCGAGCGGAAGTCGCTCGCGCGAACGCGCGATCGCGACCTCCTCGCGCGCGTGCTCCGCGACCCGCACCCCGACGTGATCCGCGTCGTCCTCGGCAACCCGTCGGTCATGGAGCGCGACGTGGTTCGACTCTGCGCCCGGCGTCCCGTCGCGCCGGAGGTGCTGCGCGAGGTCTTCCGCTCGACCCGCTGGATCGTGCGCTACGGGGTGCGCAAGGCGATCGTGAAGAACCCGTTCACGCCGGTCGACGTCGCCCTGCAGCTGGCCGCGCACCTCAACGCGACGGACGCGCGGGAGATCGTCGCCTCGCCGGAGCTGCCGAGCGCGGTGCGTGACGCCTGCCGGCGCGTCGCGGGCATCGCAACGCTGCACTGAACCGATCGACGGTCAGCGCTCGACGACCTCGGCCTCGGAGACCTCTTCGTCGACCTTCTTCGCGCTCGACTTGGTCTCGACCTGCTTTTCTTTGGGCGTGACCTCGATGTCGTCGTCTGCCTTCAGGCTCCGCTTGAGGTTGCGGATCGCCTTTCCGAGTCCTTCGCCGATCATCGGCAGCCGCCCTGCGCCGAACACGACGAGCACGATGAGCAGGACGATGAGGAGCTCTTGCCAGCCGATGCCACCCATAGGTGGATCAAAGCTACGCCCGGGCAGAAGGCGCGGCAACTGCTAAGGTTCGGCCGCGATGGCCCGTATCACGCTGCGCAAGGGCCGTGTGCAGCCGGTGTGGGCGGGGCACCCGTGGGTCTTCGCACAGGCGATCGAGCGTCTCGAGGGGGCGCCCGCCCCGGGAGACGCCGTCGAGGTCGTCGACCCGCGCGGCAAGCACCTCGGCCGCGGGTTCTGGTCCCCCGACTCGGCGATCCCCGTCCGGCTGGTCACGCACGACGAGGAGGAGGCGCTCGACGAAGGCGCGCTCGTGCGCAGGCTCGAGCGCGCGAGAGCGCGGCGCGAGCGGCTCGGGCTACCCGACCCCGACAGCGACGCGTACCGGCTGGTCCACGCCGAGGGCGACGACCTCCCCGGGCTCGTGGTCGACGTCTACCGCGACGTCGCGGTCGTACAGCTCCTCACGCACGGGATGAAGCGACACGAGGACGCGCTGATCGGCGCGATCGCGCGGATCGCGGACGTTCGGGTCGTCGCGGAGGCCCGCGGCGGACGGATGCAGGAGAAGGAGGGGATCCAGGTCGAGCCGAGGATCGTCCGCGGCCCGGACCGCCGGCACCTCCGCTTCCGCGAGCGCGGCTTCGAGTACGAGATCGAGCTCGCTCTCGCGCAGAAGACCGGCTTCTACTTCGACCAGCGCGACAACCGGGCGCTCGTCGAGCGCCTCGCGCGCGGCCGCCGGGTCCTCGATCTCTACAGCTACGTCGGGGCGTTCGCCCTCGCCGCGGCGCGCGGCGGGGCGAGGTATGTGCACGCGTTCGACAAGAACGCGGCGATCGTGACCGAGGCCGCGTCCATCGCGTCGATGAACGGGCTCGGCGATCGCATCGAGCACG
>JAYRVK010001014.1:0-3152 GCA_041918555.1 Sandaracinaceae bacterium | reverse complement strand
TCGGAGGGCCGCCCATCGGAGGGCCGCCCATCGGAGGGCCACCCATCGGAGGGCCGCCCATCGGAGGGCCGGGAGGCGGCGCCATCGGCGGCGGGGCTTGGGGGGCCATCGGAGACGGGCCCATCGGCGGCGGTCCGCCGGCCGCGAGCGCCGCGTTCTCGTCGAGCGTGAGGATGAAGTCGCCGATGTAGATCTTGTCGCCGGCCTTCACCACCAGGGGCGAGGTGATCTTGCGACCATTGACGTAGGTGCCGTTGGTGCTCTTGAGGTCGACGACGATGAAGCGGTTGTCCTTGAGGACGATCCGCGAGTGCCGCTTCGACACGTTGCCTTTGGGCAGGATGATGTCGTTGCCCTGGACGCGGCCGATCGTGACTTCGTTCTTGTCGAAGTCGAGGCGTCTCTGGGCGCCACCCTTCTCCGTGATGACAACTGCGAACATGGGCTCCTCTTCGCCCGCGGCCGCGGGCGTTCCTCTTTCGCTACGTCGGGTCCGCATTGAACCGGGTAGCGGGCGATTTCGTCAAGCCCGTTGCAAGCGTCGAGGCGTGAAGGACTGCACGGCCGAGCAGGCGATCGCGCCTACTCGAGCAGAACGAGCCCCGCGGGCAGGCTCTCACCGAACAGGCGCTGCTCGTCTGCCTCGCCGAGCTCGGTGACCTCGCGCACCATCGCGATCCAGCTCGCCGGTGCGTCGATCGCCTCGAGCCGCGCGGCGACCCGCTCGCGCAGCGGCGCGGGGAGGTCGCGCTCGCGGTCGCCGCTCATCCGCGCCAGGACGGTCGCCGCGAACGGTGCGCTCTCGCTCTTCCGCCAGTCGACGCCGAGCAACGCCTCGAGCCACTCCTCGGCGACGGGCCGCGGAACGACCTCGTGCGCGCTGCCGTAGAACGGCACGCGCGCGCCGATCCGCCCGAGCGCCCACCAGCTGTAGTCGCCCTCGTCGTGCGCGGTGAGCCGCGTCTTCAGCCAGCCGCCGACCTCCACCTTGCGCGCGGCGCTCACGCGCTCGAGCGAGCCGGCGAGCCGCACCATGTCGTCGTAGCCGAGCATCTTCGGGCCCTTCGGGCGCGCGCGCGGCTTCTTGGTCGGCGGGTGCAGGTAGTACGCGACCGCGTCGAGGAGCTGGGTCTGCGCCGCGGCGTCGAGCCCGCCCGCGACGCGCCGCCACATCGTCCACCACTCGCTCCACACCTGGGCCTCGGGCGCGAACTGCACGCCCTGCTCGAAGATCGCGAAGAGCTGCTTCACCCGCCAGTCGTCGAGCGGGTAGCCGTAGCCCGGCCGGAGGCAGTACCCGGTGAGGTTGAACCACACGCGCTCGTGGTCCGCGCTGCGCCGCCGCCGCTTCAGGCCCGCGAGGAGCGCCCCGAACAGCTCGCGCAACAGCGGCGTGTTCCACGTCTGGCGCGCCCCGATGCGCTTCTCGAGCCCCGCGCGCAGCGTCTTCACCGGCTTGCTGCCCTCGACGTTCGCCGAGCTCTTGCCGAACACCTCGCGCACGAGGTCGGTCGCCTCCTCGAAGCGCGGGTGGAGCTGCGTGACCTTCTTCGCGGCGACCTCCCGACCCGCCTGGCCGCGGAGCTGGAGCTCGAGCTTCCAGCGCTTGGCGGGGCCCTCCGCGGCGACGCAGCTCAGCTCGACGGTGCCCACCTCCGTCAGCGCGCTCGAGAGCCGCACGGGGATCGTCTTGCCGCCGGCCGCGAGCTCGTCCTCGAGCACCGCGGCGAGCGGCGGGAGCTCCTGGAAGGTGTCCGCCACCTCCACGAGATCGCCCGCGCGGTGCAAGACGGCTTCCCCGGTGCTCGACGCGAGGTCGAAGCGCACCGGCTCGCCGAGCTTGAGGGAGAACGTGCGCGTCTTGAGGACGACCTCCTCGCCCTCCTCCGCGCCGCGCGGGAGCAGGCACACGCCGCGCTCGCCGCCGTCGAGGACGAGGTAGTAGCTGCGCGCGGAGCCGCCGCCGATCCGCACGCCGACGCCGCGGCGCGCGAGGCCGTACGCCACCGCGCCGCGCGCGACCGCGAGCTCGGGGTGCGGGTTCTCGAGCGAGAGCGGCGCCTCGCCGCCGCGCCACGCCCCGAGCACCTCCAGCATGCGCTGGCTCAGCGCGTGGCCCTTGAACACCCCGCCGTTGAGGAGCACCGCGTCGGGCACCGGCAAGACGCCCTGCGCGATCGACCCCGTGGGGAACGCCTCGCGCGCGACGTCCGCGTGCCGGTCGAGGAACGCCGCCACGTGCCGGGTGATCCCCGCGTCGGCGACGTACGGCAGGCCGAACTCCACGATCGCGCCGCGCTTCTTCGAGGGGCGCGCCTCGGGGCCGACCCGCGGGAAGAAGCCGTCGAGGATCCGCTCGTGGACCGCCGCGCGCGCGAGCTCGGCCGACATCGAGCCGCCGATGAGCTTGCGCCCGCCGCCGAGCACGGTGACGCGGACCGACTCCGGCGCGTCCTCTGCGAGCAGGCGCTCCTTGGCGAGCCGGCACTGCTGGATCAGCTGCGTGAAGCGCCCCGCGCCGAGCTTCTCCGGCGCGCCGATCTTCGCCTCGGCGTCGTGCGCGAGCGCGAGGTCCATGTTGTCGCCGCCGAGCATCAGGTGGTCGCCCACCGCCACGCGGGTCAGGCGCGGGCCGCTCTCGCGGAGCTCGACCTGGATCAGCGTGAGGTCCGTGGTGCCGCCGCCGACGTCGACGACGAGCGCGAGGTGCATCTCCTGGACGAGCGCCTCGATGTCGGCGTCGTGCCGGCCGAGCCAGTCGTAGAACGCGGCCTGCGGCTCCTCGAGGAGGCGCACCGCCGAGAGCCCCGCCTCGCGCGCCGCGCGCACGGTGAGCGCGCGGGCGCCCTCGTCGAACGACGCGGGGACCGTCAATACGACTTGCTGCGTCGAGAGCGGCTCGTCCGGGAAGCGGTGGTCCCACGCGTCGCGCACGTGCGCGAGGTACGACGCGCTCGCGCCGACCGGCGAGACCTTGGGCACGTCCTCGGGCGCGCCCCACGGCAGGATCGCCGCGGTGCGGTCCACGTTGGGGTGCGACAGCCAGCTCTTGGCGCTCGCGACGAGGCGCCCGGGGACCTTGCCGCCGAGCTGGCGCGCGAGCTCGCCGACGACGCCGTCGGGGACGCCGTCGAGGGCGCGCGGGTGCCACG
>JAYRVK010001013.1:0-3581 GCA_041918555.1 Sandaracinaceae bacterium | reverse complement strand
TGCGCGCCGCCGGGAGGCACCCGTTGCTCGGGGCGTCGCTCGTCGACCGCGACGCGTGGCGGGCCCCGCTCGTGACGGATCCCGACGACGCGGCGCCCGAGCTCGCGGTGCCCCGCTCGGCGCGCCTCCTCGAGGTCCCCGCCGCGCTTCGCGACCTCGGGCGCGAGCTCGGCCGCATGACCGACGCGGCGCGCCTCCTCGCCGAGGGCGAGGAGCGACGCCACGCCGCGTTGGCGAAGCAGGCGGCCGAGGCCGAGCGCGGGTTCAGGGCGCGTCGGCGCAAGGTCGCCGAGGCCCGCGACGCGGCGATCGCCCGTGTCCGCGGCGATCACGAGCGCGAGGCGGCGCAGTGACCGACGTGGGCCCCCGCATGGGCACGCAGCGTCCCCGCGACGGCGTGTACCAGTTCCCCGAGCTCGACACCGGCGGCGCCGTCGTGGACCTGACGGCGTGGGCGGGCGAGCTCGTCGAGATCGCCTGGTACCCGGCGGAGGACGAGTACGCGACGAGCGACCGGCTGCTGTACGGGTTCGTCCGCACGGCCGAGGCCGCGACCCCGGATCCGGATCCGGTCTTCGACACGACGACGGCGAGCACGGACTCCGTCGTCGCCGCGGCGCCGGCGCGCCTGAGCGCGCAGCGCGAGTTCGTGCGCGTGACAGTGCCGCGCTCGCATCCGTTCCTGCGCGTCGAGGCGGAGTCCGCCGCGGGCCTCGTCACGGTCCACCACGCGGAGGCGCCGCGGTGATCGTCCGCCTCGATCGGGGGCTCGGCGGGCACCGCTACCGCGCCGTGATCGCGCGCGCCGGCGTGCTCGACTACGGCGATCACCGCGAGCTCGTGCCGCTCGCGACGCTCGCCGACGCCGCGAGCGTCCGGTCGATCGTCGGGCTGCCGCTCGTCGCGTGGGCCCACACCGACGTCGCCGGCGGGCAGCTGGCCCCGCCCTTCGAGCGCGTCGTCGGACACGTGCTCGAGGCGAGCATCGTCGGGGACGAGCTCGTCGCCGTGCTCGAGATCACCGACGCGGCGACGCGGGCGGCGGTCGATGCCGGCGAGCTGACCGAGCTCTCGCCCGCCTACCGCGCGATCCTCGAGCCCGCCGAGGGCACGACGCCCGAGGGCCAGCGCTACGACGAGGTCCAGCGTCGCCGCGACTACAGCGGCGCGCACGTCGCCTTGCTCCCCCCAGGGGATGGCCGCTGCGGCGGCCTGTGCTGCGTTCGCGGTCGCGCGGACGCGAGGAGATCGACCATGACGATGACGAGACTCGACGCCCTGCGCGTCGCCAACCGAGACGCGCACGCGTCTTGGGATCGCGGCGAGGGCTTCACGATCCGCCGCGACGCGAAGGTCACGGTGACCTTCGAGACCGACGAGCCGGGCGAGCCCGAGCCGAAGGCGAAGCCGCCGGAGGACCTCGGCGAGGATGGCGTCGACGAGGACGGCGCGAGCGACGGCGATCACACCGACGGGCTCTCGCCGCTCGCGCGCGTCCGCGCACGCAACGCGCGCTACGCCGCGGAGATGGACGCGGGGCTCGGGTTCGCGATCGCCGCGGCGAAGGGGTGAGGATGGAGCTCCCCGACGCGGCGTGGCTTGGCCCGATCGATCGCGAGCGCGGCGGCGCCGTGCTCCAGCAGCACGAGGTCGTCCGCCTGGACAAGCTCCCCGTCGTGATCATGGTCGCGACCGTCCAGCCGGAACCCCAGGGCGCCGCGCGCGAGCGCTTCGCGTTCGTGCTCGATCGCGGCGCGGCGCCGCCCATGTGGATCCGCTTCCGTCGGGAGGACGTCGAGCCCATCATCGACGGGCTACGCCGCGCCGCCGCGGCGATGGACCAGGAAGCCTCCCTGCCCCCGGGCGCGGGCTGCGCCCGCAGCGCCCGCAGCACGGCGCAGGGCCCGCGCGCTGCGCCCGTAGCCCGCCTCCCCGGCGAGCGCGAGCTCACCGACGAGGAGGCCGCGTTCTGCGGGGTCACCCCGAAGCCACGCAAGACCCAACTCAAGGATCGACGATGACTACCCCCCGGATCACCTTCGCCGACTCACCCCTCGCGGCGCCCGATGTCCTCGAGCCCGGGTTCGGGTTCGTCGACACGAGCGACGGTCCCGTCGTGATCGACCTGCCGACCACGCCGTTGACGAGGTGGTCGATCGGGGCGACGATCCTCAAGCTCACCGCCGACGACAACCCCATCACGGTCGCGCCACCGGCGCTCGCGCGGGTGAACGCGCTCGAGCTCGGCGAGGAGCTCGTCCTGCCCGGGTCCGACGCGCCGAGCCCGACCGAGGTCCTGCGATGGATCGTGAGGTTCTCGGGTGTCCCTGGGCTGTGGATCGTCCGCGCGGGATGAGCTCGGGAAGTAGCGGCGGGGGCGGATCGGTTCGCGACCGCGATCGCGGCGCGCGCCGCCTCGAGCAGCGCCTCAAGCAGGCGCAGACGGATGTCGAGGTCGGACGGATCCAGGTGGGCATCCACCGCGACGACGGCGCGATCATCGTCAACGAGGAGAGCGGCCTCACGCTCGCGGGCCTCGCGGCGATCCACGAGTTCGGCGCGCCCGAGGCGGGCATCCCGGCCCGCGCGTGGCTGCGCAAGGTGATCGACGCAGCCGGCCCAGAGCTCCAACGCGCCGTCGCCACGGGAATGCAACGGACCCTTCGATCGGCCGCGCGGGCACCCCAGGTCCTCCCCAAGGTGGCGGACGACATCATCACCCGGAAGATCAAGGCCGCCTTCGGGGAGCTCAAGCCGCTCGACCCGGAGACGATCGAGGACAAGGGCTCGGCCGCCGTGCTGCAGGACACCGGGCTCTTCGTCTCCAAGATCGATGCGCGCTGGACGTGGACGCGGCGGGGCGGCCCAGGCAAGAAGGGCACGCCGGGCGGCCCCCCGCCTGGTCCTGGCGAAGACCGCGCCCGGGAAGACGCTTAGCGCAGATTTGCGCGGAGCGGTGAAGGCCTCCGATGGTCGGGCGTCGGAAGCGGCCGCGGCCGACGGCTGACGACACACGACGGCCCCGACCAACCGCGAGGCGATCGGGGCCGTCGTGCTCGTGCCTCGCGGCGGCTACGCCGCGACCCGCGCCCGCTCGAGCGCGAGTTCGAACCGGAGCGCCACGTCGAGGAGCGAGGCCGCATCGGCGAGCCCGTCCGCCTCGCCGTGCGCGCGCGGGAGCGCGAGCTGCCGCACCGCGAGGCCGCACGCCTTGATGAGCCGCCGCGCGCGCTCGCGGTCCTCGCCGTCGGCGAGCTCCGCGGCGGCGCTCGCGAGGACGTCGAGAGCTTCGCGGTGCGGGGCCGGATCACGGACCGCTTGCGCCCCCTCGGGGGCGTCCAGGCCGTACGCGAGGCGGCGCGCGCGCGCAAGGGCGCGCTCGAGGAGCTCGGCGCGGCTCATCAGGACGACCTCGGCGCGGCGCGCATCGCGGCGAGCATCGCGGCGCGCTCGGGGGTGGACTCGACGAGCTCGCCCGCCGGCGTGAGAAGGCGGATGTCGCCGGACCGGACGTCGCCGGACCGGACGAGGGTCCGCCACCATCGGCCGTCGGCGTGCGCGATCCCCGCGAGCCAGGTCGC
>JAYRVK010001012.1:0-6981 GCA_041918555.1 Sandaracinaceae bacterium | reverse complement strand
CGGATCGCCTCGTCGTCGTCGACGACGAGCACCGCGCGCCCCGCGAGCACGGGTCGGGCGTGGACTCCGCTCGAGTTCGGGCCGACGTCGATGACGCGCGGCGGCCGCAGGCTCAAGCGCGCGGCCCCTGCCAGCGGCAGGGCGACCTCGAAGCGCGTCCCCTGCCCGCGCTGGCTCGTGACCTCGACGCGCCCGCCCGCCTCGTGGACGGTGTCGCGCACCATCGCGAGCCCGAGGCCGGTGCCGGCGTCCTTCGTCGTGAAGTAGCGCTCGAAGGCGCGCTCCAGCGTCTGCCGGCTCATGCCGGGCCCGTCGTCCTCCACGACGAGCACGAACTGCTCGTCGTCCGCCTCCACGATCACTCCGATTCGGCCGCCGGTCTCCATCGCCTCGAACGCGTTGCGGACGAGGTTGCTCACGATCAGGCGCAGCGCGGCCGGTGGCGCGGCGCCGTACACGGTGTCGGGCAAGACGACTTGCAGCGTCACCCCGTGCGCCTCGAGCTCGGGGCGCAGCGTCTCGAGCACCTCGCGGATCACCGCGCCGCTGTCGGTCCGATCGGGGAGGCTCGGGGCGATCGTCCCGTGGCTCGAGTCGCGCATCGTGCGGAGGAGACCGCGCGCGGTGTCGAGCGCCTCGCGCGCGCTGCGCTGCACGACGTCGAGCGCCTGCCGCGTGCGCTCGGGGAGCGGCGCGCTCGTCGAGGCCATCTTGGTCCAGCCCGCGATCGCGGTGAGCGAGTTGGCCACCTCGTGGGTGACCCCCGCCGCGATGTCCGCCGCCGCGGCCCGGCGCGCGAGGTGCGCCGGGCTCACCCGGGACGCGTAGAGCACCGCGAGCTCGTCGCGATCCGGCCAGACGAGGAGCCGCGAGGACTCGCTCTCCGGACCGGGGCTCGGCAGCTCGAGGGCGGCGGGCGCGCCGTTCTCCCGGACCTCCTCGACGATCTCCGCGAGCCAGGCGGGCTCGGCGCCGGTGAGCACCGCGAGGTGCTCCTCGAGGGCTCCGTCCGGCTCGGCCACGTTCCCCGCGATCACCGTGACCGTGCCGTCGCGGCTCACCCGCAGGTACGTGAGCGAGAGCTCGTTCGCGAGCCAGGCGACCAAGTCGGGTGAGCTTGGAACCATGCCGTGCGGCGGCAATGATATCCCCATCGATGGACCGGCACCAGGCGGTTGCGCGGGGTCGTCGAGCGGCGCGCCCGATGCGCTAGAGTGCGCCTCGCATGTCGCGCCCCGAGCTCTCCCGAGCGCCGCTGAGTGGAGCATCGCAAGGCTTCTTCGCCGTCGAGATCGAGCCGGAGACCGGCGAGGTGGTGATGCTCGATCAGCGCCGTCTGCCCGAGGCCATCGTCTATCACCGCTACGCCACGCCGGACGGGGTCGCGGAGGCGATCCGCGCGATGGTGGTCCGGGGCGCCCCTGCGATCGGGATCAGCGCGGCCTACGCGCTCGCGCAGGTGGCCGCCGCAGAGGAAGGGGACGCGGCGAGCTTCCTCGTCGCGAACGGCGCCGCGGGGAGGGTGCTCGACGCGACGCGGCCGACGGCGGTCAACCTCGCGTGGGCGATCGCGCGGATGAGCCGCCGCGCGGCGGAGGTCGCGCGGGAGGCGCCCGCGGATCGCGCGCGCGCGATGCGCGAGGAGGCCGAGGCGATCCATCGCGAGGACGTCGCCGCGTGTCGCGCGATGGGCGCGCTCGGGGCGCGCGACGTGCCCGAGGGCGCGACGATCCTCACGCACTGCAACGCGGGAGCGCTCGCGACCGGCGGGTACGGGACGGCGCTCGGGGTGATCCGCGCCGCGCACGAGGCCGGCAAGCGCGTGCGCGTGCTCGCGAGCGAGACGCGGCCGTACCTCCAGGGGGCGCGCCTCACCGCGTGGGAGCTCCACGCGGACGCGATCCCGGTCGAGGTGATCACCGACGGCATGTCGGGTCACTTCTTCGCCCGCGGCGAGATCGGGTTCGCGGTCGTGGGCTCGGACCGGATCTGTGCGAACGGGGATGTCGCGAACAAGATCGGGACGTTCACCCACGCGGTGCTGGCGAAGGTCCACGGCGTCCCGTTCACGGTGGCGGCTCCCTGGAGCACCATCGATCTGCGCACCGCGCGGGGCGAGGACGTCCCGATCGAGCAGCGCTCGCGCGACGAGGTCGCGCGCATCGGCGAGCGCGTCCTCGTCGCCGACGGGATCGGGTGCCGCCACCCCGCCTTCGACGTGACGCCGGCGCGCTACGTCGGGGCCGTCTACACGGAGCGCGGCCGCTTCTCCCCCGCCGAAGGCGAGGGGCCGCGGAGCCTGATCGCGTGAGCCGGCGGGCCCTCGCGCTCGCCGCGCTCCTCGCGGCCTGCCGGGCCGAGAGCGCGCCAGCGCCGCCGCCGCCCGCGCCCGCGGAGGCCGAGCTCCCGCCGCCCGAGGAGGCGCCGCTGCCGGCCGCGGAGCCGGACGTGGAGATCGCGATCGACACGCACGTGGACACCACGCAGCGGATGCTCGACGCGCCTTACGATCTCGCCGAGCGCTCGGACGTCGGGCACCTCGACCTACCGAGGATGCGACAAGGCGGATTGCACGCTGCGTTCTTCAGCATCTGGGTCGATCCCGCCGATCACGAGGGCGACGCGGCCTGGGCGCGCGCGCAGGCGCTCATGGGGGCGGTCGAGGCGCTGGCCGCGCGGCACCCGGACGAGGCGGAGATCTGCCGCACCGCGGCCGAGGTCCGTCGGGCGCGCACCGCCGGGAGGATCGCGCTCTTGATGGGGATCGAGGGCGCGCACGCGCTCGGCGCCCCGGGCGACGACGAGGTGCTCTTCGAGCGGCTCCGCGAGGCCTTCGCGCGCGGCGTCCGGTACATGACGATCACGTGGTCCAACGACAACCGCTTCGCGCACTCGTCGGGCGGACGCGCGCCCGCGCGCGGGCTCACGGACCTCGGGCGGCGGCTGATCCGCGAGATGAACGCGCTCGGCATGATCGTGGACGTCTCGCACGTGTCCGATCGGACGTTCTGGGACGTCGTCGAGCTCGCGGAGCGCCCGCTCCTCGCGTCGCACTCGTCGTGTCGCGCGCTCGCCGATCACCCGCGGAACATGACCGACGACATGATCCGCGCGGTGGCCGAGCGCGGCGGGGCGGTCTGCATCAACTACTACACGCGGTTCATCGACACGGCCTATGCGGCGCGGCGCGCCGCGCTCGAGGAGGCGCACCGCGAGCGGTTCCGCGAGGTGCGCGCGGAGCACGGGCGCTGGGACCGCGCCGGGCCGCTCAACGCCCTCGCGCGCGACCTCGGGGGCGCGGCGCTCGGGGTGCCGACGATCGAGACGCTCGGCGGGCACTTCGCGCACGCCGCGTCCGTCGGGGGGGCCGAGGCGGTGTGCCTCGGCTCGGACTTCGACGGGGTGGGCGAGCTGCCGATCGGGCTCGAAGACGTGTCCCGCCTGGGTGCGCTGCGCGCCGAGCTCGGGCGACGCGAGCTGCCCGTGCGGCCGATCCTCGGCGACAACGTGCTTCGCGTGCTCGAGGCGCAAGCCCCACCCTGAGGCGCAGCGCTACCACGCGATCTCGACGTGCTCGGCGATGCCGCGCACCCCTTCGATGGGGAGCGTCGAGCCGTCGTCGAGCGCCACGGTGCCCGACAAGATCCCGTGCACCTTCCAGGTCCGCATGCCCATGCGCCCGAGGTCGAGCGTCGAGGAGTCGTCGAAGTCGGGCGCGAGCACGAGGTCGAGCCGGCCGTCCTCGGTCGTGAAGCGCCAGGGCGCCAGGAGGTCCTCGACGTCGTAGTCCCAGCGCACGCGCCCGAGCTTGTGCAGCACGCCGTCGACGATCACCGCGTCGGCGGTGCCGCGGCTGTCGTCGCCGTGGACGGTGCCGAGGTTGATCCCGACGCGCCGCCCGGAGGAGGTGCCGGACGCGGCGGCCCAGTCCCAGCGCACCTCGGGCGGCCATGCGCCTCGGCCCCAATCGAGCACCGCGTAGGCGCCCTCGGCGGGGAGCGTCCAGCTCGCCTCGCCGATCCGCACGGTCCCCGTCGCGGTCATGTCGACGCGCTTGTTCTCGTAGAAGAAGAGGCGCGGATCCTCGAAGCGCGTCACCACCGCGACGCTCTCGCTCGCGGGGTCCTCGAGCACCACGAGGTCGGCCTCGGCGCGCTCCCACAGGCCCGCGTCGCCCGCGCCGAAGCGGATCGTCCGCGTGCCCGCGTCGTAGCCGTATTCGACGAAGCCGGCCGGGCGATCCCAGCGCGTATCGCCGTAGGGCGTCGCGGGGAGCGCGAGGTCCTCGCCCCCGCCGAGGATCGTCTCCTCGTGGCGCACGCCCGTCGCGTAGTCCTGCACGGTCAGCGTCCCGACGGTCGCCACGCCGACGTCCGCGAGGGTCACGCTCAGCGCGAAGCCAGGGGCGAAGATCGCGTAGAACTCCCACTCGCGCACGCGCTCCGCGACCTCGGGCGCGACGGCGGCGCGGTCGTACTCGACGAGCGGACCGCGCGCCCAGCCGTGCGCCGACACGGTCCCGTCCGCGTGGAGCAGCGGCATCGGCTCCGTGATCTCGCGTGGATCGAGGGCGGCCCCGGCGTCGAGCCCGGCGTCGATCCCCGCGTCCGTCGGCGCGGGCGGGGCTCCGCACGCGAGGAGGGCGAGGAGCGCGGGCACCGCGCGCGTCGCGAGCGGGAGGGCCAGGGTCGCCACGAGTGGGAGCATAGCGAGACGTCGCACGGGCGTCGTCGAGCGGTGCGGGAGACGCGCGTAGCGCGCCCGGAAGCGGGGCGCTCTGCCGAGCTTGACGCGCGCGCGCGCTGCGGCAATTACTGGCGCCCCCCATGAACACCGATCCCGTCGCCTTCATCCGTGAGGACTTCGTCCGCCTCTTCAACGCCGGCGCCGCCGAGTACAAGAAGCGGGGCGAGGGGGGCGACGAGAAGGCGAAGGCCAAGTACGCGGACATCGCGGCCGCGCGCGGCAAGGTGCAGGTCCGCTTCGAGGGGGAGGGCGGCGGGACGATCTGGCTCGCCGTCGAGAACGGGGCGATGGCCGTGCGCGACGCCGAGCCCGACGGACTGCCGCCGCGCCTCGGGATCGCCGCGCCCGCCGACGCCGCGCGCGTGGGCCTCGAGGAGCTCGAGGGGATGTTCGACGAGGACAAGGCCGCGAAGCGGTTCGCGCGCGCCGCGTCGGGCGAGGTCGAGAAGGTGCTCGAGGGGCACGCGCTCCGCTTCCACGTGACGTTCACCGATCTGCCCGCCGATCCCGACGAGGTGACGCTGAGGATCTCCATCGGGGCGACGGAGCCGCCGAGCGAGCCGACGTTCAGCGCGACGGTGAGCTGGGACGACATCGAGGAGGTCCGCGCGGGCGAGCTCACGCCCCAGCAGCTCTTCGGCCGCCTGCGGATCACCGGCGACGCCACCCAGGCGATGGCGCTCGGCATGACCCTGATGCAGCGCCGCCAGCAGAGGTAACCCCTCGGGGCGTGTCCGAGCGAGCGATCCGCCGAGGACCGCCGTACAATGAGGCCGCCCCGTGGACGTCGCGCTGTACATCGTCGTCGGTCGTTCCGAGGACTGCGACCTGCAGCTCTCGGATCCGAGCGTCAGCGGGCGCCACGCGAAGCTGAGCTGGCGCGGTCAGAGCATCCTCGTCGAGGATCTCGGGAGCGCCAACGGGACGTGGGTCGACGGCAAACGGATCCAGCGCGCCGAGGTGCGGCCCGGCTCCGAGGTGACGCTCGGGAACGCGCCGCTCTCCTGGAGCCACCCGAGCCTCAAGCCGTTCCTGCGGCGTGGGGCGCGGGGCGACACGCTGATCGGCGTCCGCATCCCGGGCCGGCGCTTCATCTGCGGCTCGTGCGGCTCGCGCGGGATCATGCCCGAGGGCTTCGCGCGCGGGCAGCTCAAGTGCGGCAAGTGCGGGGTCGAGCTCCAGGTGGGGCCGCCCTCGCGGACGCGGAGCATCCTCGGGGCGAGCGCCGCGCTCGTGGCGCTCGCGGGGCTCGTCGTCGCGGGGGTCTGGATCTGGCACGAGGAGACCACGTCGGGCGGGCTGCGCCGCGCGGTCGAGCGGCTGGGTCTGGCGGACGCCTCGGAGCAGCCGGGCGGCCCGGCGACCTCGCCGCAGGAGCGCTCGATCCGCTCGCGCATCGCGCCGCGCGTGGTCGAGGCGATCGATCCGAGCGTCCCGGTCACGCGCAACGAGGCGGTGCGGCTCGCCTCGGAGGACGAGGGTCCGTACAAGGTCGAGCAGGTCGCGCGGATCTGGAGCAGCGTGCGCGAGCGCTGGCGGTACGTGAACGATCCGCGCGGCGACGAGTACTTCTCCTCGGCGAGCCAGACCCTCGAGAACGCGACGGAGGAGGGCCACCTCGTCGGCGACTGCGACGACTTCGCGATCGTGCTCGCGTCGATGATCGAGGCGATCGGGGGCGAGGCGCGCATCGTGATGCTCGACGGCGATCAGGGCGGGCACGCGTACGCCGAGGCCTGCATCCACGAGGACCCCGAGGAGGTCGCGCGGCGCCTCTCGCAGCACTACCGCCGGAACTGGGATCGCTACCTCGGGAACCAAGGGATCTCGAACATCCACTTCCGGAGCTCCGCCGAGTGCCCGGTGTGGCTCAACCTCGACTGGAACGCGCGCGTCCCCGGCGGGCCTTACGGTCGGGAATTCTGGGCCGTCAGCATCTATCCCGACGGGCGCACCGAGACGCTCGCGCCGTCGGTCGGCGCCGCGGGCGACGCCACGGTGCCCAACGCGTCCGCCGCGCCCTGAGTCTTCGAGGGGGGGTTTCACCCCCTTCCCCCAGCGCGAGTGAATCGCGCTGGGGCCCCCAACCCCAGTACGAACGCGCTTGCGCGCGTTCGCTCCCCACGCTCCGCGTGGGGACCCCCTCGGCCGACTGCCGGCGCTGCGCGCCGGCCTGGCCTCGATCGATTTATCGACACCCTCTGAGCGCTCGACACGCGCGCGCGATGCGGCATT
>JAYRVK010001011.1:0-3151 GCA_041918555.1 Sandaracinaceae bacterium | reverse complement strand
GTCGTGGTGCACACGCGGTCCGAGGATCGAGACTACCTGTTCGGCGTCGACCCGCACACGCTGCCCCTCGCCGAGTGAGCGCTCAGAGGGTGTCGATAAATCGATCGAGGCCAGGCCGGCGCGCAGCGCCGGCTGTCGGCCGAGGGGGTCCCCACGCGGAGCGTGGGGAGCGAACGCGCGCAAGCGCGTTCGTACTGGGGTTGGGGGCCCCAGCGCGATTAACTCGCGCGGGGGGTAGGGGGTGTAACCCCCATCGAAGAATCAGCTCCTTGGAACTTCGCGCGCCTGCGGCGGTCGGCCCGGCATGCGGTGGACGGCGCTCGCGCTCCTCATTCTCCCGGCGCCGGTCTCGGCGGACTGCACGCTCGCGGGCGTCGGGACCGTCCCCGAGGTGCGGATCGAGGTGCCCGGGGGCGCGCCGATCGAGGCCTCCCTCGAGCAGCAGCCGCTCACCGTCGAGCTGCGCGACGATCCGCGCGCCTCGTTCCGCGCGACCGGCGCGCTCGCGTTCGCGGGGACCGCGGACGCCTCCGCGGTGCCGGTCGCGCTGCGGCGGGCGCGGCGCGTCGGGCCGCTCGTGCTCCGGCCGGGGACCGCGATCCTGCGCGCGACGACCGCGGGCGCGGGGCTCTCCGTCGACGCGCGGCTCACCGAGGGGATCGTCGCCGCGCTCACGCTGCCGTGCGACGCGCTGCGGGTGGGGGCGACCGCCGATCCTCCGGCCGGGGCCCCCGAGGGCGCGCCGACGCACACGACGCTCGAGGCGGCCGCGCCGCGGCTCCTCGTCCACCGCGCCGTCGGATCGCCCGGGCCCGTCACGATTCGCATCGAGCAAGGCACGTTGCGGCTCGCGGAGATCGCGCGCCGCGGCGAGTGGGTCCGCGTGCGCAGGGACTTCTTCGACGGGAGCACGCTCGACGGGTGGGTCCGCGCGGCGGAGGTGCGCGCGACGGGATCGCTCGAGCTCGCGGAGACGATGTTCGGGACGCTGGTCGGCGGCGGGATCTGCGGGCACGGCGGCTCGCACACCTACGTCGGGCCGGCGACGCTGCGCGCCGGCGCGGTCGTGCGCGCCGCGCCGGACGGAGCGGCGTGGGCGCGCGCGACCCGGGCGATCGAGGTGCGCGTGACGTGGCCCTGGGACTCGCCGTGGGTGGAGGTGAACGAGGTGGAGGGGCTGCGCGCGCGCGGCGAGTGCCCGAACCTCGTCACCTTCGCGTTCGTGCGCCGCGAGGACGTGGAGATGCCCGAGTGAGGTTCACGGGCCGGGGGAGAGATCCTCGTCGATGATCGCGTCCATGCACCGCTCGGCGATCGCCGAGATGGTCCAGAACGGGTTGCTCGCCGGCGTCGAGCCCGGGATGAGCGCGCTGTCGACGACGTAGAGGTGCTCGTAGCCCATCACGCGGCCGAACGTGTCGGTCGCGCGGCCCATCGCGACGCCGCCGAGCGGGTGGAACGTGATCGACGGATCGTCGAGGCCGGGCAGCGTCGAGAACGCGCCCTCCGTCGCGTCGATGATCGTCTGCAGGGTGTGGCGCGCGGCGCGGCCCGCCGACGCGTCGTTCGCGCGATCCCACACCGGCGTGACCTCGCCGTCCTCGTCGAGCTCGAGCGAGCCGAGGCGATCCGGCACGCCCTGCGTCGCGCACACGAGGCTGTGGTTCTCGAAGCCGATCGGCGCGGGCCCGTACTCCATCCCGATCACCCCCTCGGGGTTGTCGTGGTGGTGGATGAAGATGCACGCGGGCCCGCCCTGGAGAGCGCCGGTCTCCTCGGTCAGCTCGCCGCGCATCAGGATCCGCTGGCCGTTGTTGCCCCACGCCTGTCCGATCTGATCGTTGAGCATCGGCAGCGTGCCGTCGCGCTTGGCCTTGAGCAGGAGCTTCGTCGTGTTCATCGAGCCCGCGGCCAGGAACAGGATGTCGGCCTCGTAGCGCGTGTACGACTGCACGCGACCGTTCTCGTCGATGAGCTCGGCCTGCGCGTAGTAGCCCCCCTCCGGCCGCGCGCCGACCTCGGTGACCTGGTGGAGCGGTCGCACGGTGACCATCCCCGTCGCCTCGGCCAGGTTGAGGTAGCCCACGCGATCGATGGAGTGCTTGGCGCCGTTGTTGAGCCCGTAGAGGTAGTCGCCGACGGTGGCCTGGGGGAACGGGAACGCGCCGGTCAGCTCCTCGTCGATCCGGCTGAAGTCGAACGCGCACTGGATGCGCTCGACGTCGAGGCCCGCCGTCTCCGCGTCGCGGATGAAGATCCGCGCGCCCGCGTAGTTGGCGTGCGCGAGCGCGGTGTCCGAGAGCCGGCCGGGCCGCATGATGTCGAGCACGCGCGGGTAGTACGTCGTGTTCATCTCGTCGTAGCTGACCTCGCTCGGGAACACCGACTCGAAGGCCGCGCGCGGCGGCTGGAGCATGAGGCCCGAGTACACGAGCGAGCCGCCGCCGACCGCGGCGGCGCAGACGGCGTCGATGTTCGCCCCGAAGATGCGCTGGAGCAGGCCGACGTACGGCGCGCCGCGCAGGCGCGTCGGCGGGAACCCGGGCAGGATCGGCTCGGAGTGCATCCAGACGCAGCGCGCGTCCGGCATCTGCGTCGTGGTGAACGTGTCGAAGTCCTCGCGCAGCTCCCAGCGCCGCCCGCGCTCGAGGATCGTCACGGGGACGTCCGCCTCGGCGAGGCGCAGCGCCGCGATCGAGCCGCCGAAGCCGCTCCCGATCACGAGCGCGCGCACCCGCTCGACGGCCGCCGAGGCGTCGATCCCGGCGTCGCTCGCGACCGCGGCGTCGAGGCCGCCTCCGTCGGTCCCCCCCCCTCCGTCGCAGCCGGTGAGGTATACGCCCGCGGCGCCGGCGGTGGTGAGTCGGATGAAGTTCCTTCGCCCGACGCGGAAGCGACCCTGCTTCAGCTGCTTCAATGGAGAGCTCCAGGTTGCGAACGGGGTTCATCATACCCCAAGCGAACCCGGTTCACGCCAGCCGGTCGGCGCCCGCGTACACGTTCATCCGGCCCCCGCGCGCGAACGCGGCGAGGGTGATCCCCGCGCGGCCCGCGAGGTCCACGGCGAGCGAGGTCGGCGCGCTCACCGCGACCACCACCGGGATCCGCGCGGCGGCGGCCTTCTGGACGATCTCGAAGCTCACGCGGCCGC
>JAYRVK010001010.1:0-4145 GCA_041918555.1 Sandaracinaceae bacterium | reverse complement strand
GCGGCCGTCCTCGACGCGGCCGAGCCCCACGACGAGCGGTGGGACGAGGCGCAGGCGCTCGACGCGGCGTGCCGCGCCGCGGCGGGCGAGGATCCCGCGGCGCCGCTCCGCGCGATCGCGCCCGAGGGCCGGCGCCGCCTGGCCGCGATCGGCAGCGCGCGCGTGCGTCGGCTCCTCGCGGAGCTCACGCCGTGATCGCGCTCGAGACGCCCGAGGGGCTCGCGGTCGCGCGCGCGCTCGTCCTCGACCACGAGCTCGTCGTCGGCGGGCGCGCGCTCCGCGTCGAGGAGGCCGAGGTGTACCTCTTCGCCGAGGGGCACCGCGATCCGTTCGCCCACCGCCACCCGCTCCAGGCGACGCCCGGACGCTGGTACTTCCACCGCGCGGGCGCGAGCTACCGCGGCGGCTCCTTCAAGGGGCTCGACCTCACGTTCGGGCCGCCGGGCGCGTGGGGCGGCGTGCTGATCCGGACGCTGTCAGACGAGGCGGGGCTCGTGTCGGGGCCGAGCCGCTGCGTGGATCGCCTGCTCGCGCTCGCGGGCGTGGAGCGCGTCGCCGCGCTCGACGACGGACGCGACGCGTTCGATCCCGCGGGCCGCCTCCACCTGCGCCCGGCACCGCGTCAACGAACGTTGCTATGCACCGCACGGGTCGGGCTCACGCTGCGGCGCCACGCGCCGGGGGACGAGCGGCCGCGGTGGCTGCTCGTGCGAGATCGCCTGCTCACCGCGCCGCGCGCGATCGCGAAGGGCCGCGTGCACGTGGTGATGGCGCTCCACGAGGACGGGCTCGGGCCCGAGGCGATCCGGGCCGCGACCGGCGCGACCTCGGTCGAGCGGTGGCTCGCGCGCTACCGGTGCGGGCTCGCGGAGCCGTCCTTCGATCGCTTCGTCGGCAAGGCGCTCGGCGCGGGCGACTACGCCGAGCTGCACGGGATCTGGACCGCCCGGTACGGCTCCGACACGATCGCGGCGTGAGCTATCGCGATCCGCTCGAGGCCGCGCGCGCGCGCATCTCGGCCCTCGAGGACCTCCTCGACTCGCGCCGCTTCGAGAGCGACGCGCCGGGCGCCGACGGACGCGCGCTCAGCGAGGCGCGCGCCGCGATCGCCGAGGAGCGGGCGGAGCACGCCGCGGAGCTCGCCGCGCTGCACGAGGAGGCCGCGCGCCTCGAGCGCACCATCGCCGAGCTCGAGCAGCGGCTCGCCGACGAGCGCGCCCGGCGCGACGCGGACGTGTCGCTCCTGCGCACGAAGCTCGAGGAGGCCGAGCGCGCGGTCGCGAACAACGCGTCGCTCTTCGAGGCCGAGCAGACGATGCAGCGCGCCGAGGTCGCGGCCGAGAGCGCGCGCCTCGCCCAGGTCATCGTCGCGAAGGACACGCTGATCCGGGAGCTGCGCGAGGAGATCCGCGTGCTCCTGGGCGGCGACGGGCGGGCGATCCGGGCCCACTTCTCGGCCCGGGTGCGCGCGGTCGGGACGGAGCTCGCCGAGCAGGGGGACCGCGCGCGCCGGCTCGACGCGGGCCTGATCGCCGCGCGCGAGGCGGTGGCCGCGCTGCCGCCGCCGGACCTGCGGGACCGTGAGGGGCTCGTCGAGCGCGAGCTCGCCAAGCGCAAGGTCGCGATCGCGGAGCGGGAGATCGAGCGCGTGAAGGACCGCGTGCGGCGCCTCGAGGCCGAGCTCGAGCGCATCACCGCGGCCGAGGCCGAGCTCGCCGGCCGCCGCGGGTGACCGCTCGGGTCGCGGCGGAAGTTGCGAGAGTTGGGACCGCCCCGCTAGAGCGGCGGGACGGTCGCGCTCGCGGTGCGCATGCCGTCGCTCCAGTGGACGGTGGCGGGGGGGGGCGCGTCCGCGAGCGGGCTGAACGCGAGCCGGCACATCACGGTGCCGTCGACGGGGATGCTGCGGCTGGTGCAGCCGTCCGCGAGCTCGTTGGTGCGCGCGTCGGCGATGATGCTGGTGCCGTCCGTGAGGACCGTCGTGAAGGCGAACGGGGCGATCGAGATGGGACCCACGCCGCGGGCCTCGATGGTCACGTCGATCAGGTAGTACTTGTAGCCCATGCGCGGGCCGACCCCGTTGATGTCGGGGCGCTCGGCGACGCCGGTCGCGGTGAGGATCACGCCGGTCGTCGGGGCGCCGGCGTCGGGCATGGTCGTTCCGTCGCAGCCGAACAGCGCGACGGCGAGGGCGATCGAGGCGAGGCGCGTGGTCATTCTTCCTCGACGATAGCCTCGGGCCGATCCGTCGCCCAGAGATAGCGGAGCCCGAGGAGGAACGTGTCGCCGCCCGCGGCGCCGAGGCTGTCGGGGCTGACGAGCGCGGGCATCGCGAAGAGCCGGAGCTCGAGGTCGTCCCACATCCGGACGCCGGCGCGCAGGCCGACGCGCAGGACGAAGTCCTCGCGCTCCACGAGGTGCACGACCTCGATCCCGGGCTGGATGTAGAACTCGTCGGAGTCGCCGAAGACGACGCGGAGCCAGAGCGCCGCGCTCCACACGAACGGCGGATCGAGCACGACGCGGAGCGTCTCCTCGTAGGCGAAGAGGCCCTCCTCGACGAGCGTGACGTAGGTGCCCGCGATCTCGCCGTGGATCTCGACGGGCCCGATCGGGATCTGGAACGAGAGCTCGGCCTCGAGCGAGAGATAGCGCGAGGGAGGCCCGGATCGATCGCGCACCTGGAGGTGGTCGAAGGAGTCCATGGCGTAGAGGAACGAGCGCGTGAACGTGAAGAAGTAGCGGGCGCCGACGCGCAGCTCGCCCCACGGGATCTCGCCGCGGAGCCCGCCGTAGCCGCCGAAGCCGGCGCCGCTGATCAAGGGATCCACCTCGAGGGAGACGAACGCGTCGTGGGGCGTGCCCCAGCCGAAGTAGAACTTGGGTCGTAAGAACAGGAAGCCGAGATCGACGATCCCCGAGAGGTGCCAGCGCGGGAGGCCCCAGAAGCCGGGTGGCTCGACGAGAGCTTCCTCGGTGAGGTCCACGACGGCGTCCTCGGCAGCGCCCGTGCCCGCGCCCGCGCCCGTGCTCGCGTCGGCGTCCGCGCCCGCCTCCGCGTCTGCGTCCGCGTCGACGTCCTCTTGCGCGGCGACCGGGACCGCCGCCGCGAGCACCGCGAGCATCGCCATGACGCGCACGGTCAGAACACCCCCACCACCGCCACGCCGGTCGGCGACGGGAGGATCGACACCCCCTGCTGCCCCGGCGAGCGCGGGTTGAAGTGCAGGAGCCACGGGAGCAGGAACCCCATCGCGGTCCCCACCGCCGCGCCGGTGAGCACGTCGCTCGCGTAGTGCATGTCGCCGAGCACGCGGAAGAGCGCCGTCGTCGCGGCCAGGGTGAACCCCGCCACGCAAGGCAGGAGCGTGTTCTCCGCGCCGTCCCCGAGGATCGGCATGTTCATGTGGAAGGAGCACATGACCGCGGCCGACGCGAAGGCCTGCGAGCTGTGACCGCTGAAGAAGCTGTAATAGCGATCCGGAGAGTCGCAAAAGAAATTGTCGTCCTCGAAGTCGTCGGGCCCGCCCCCCCCGCACGTGCGGCCGTACGGCCGCTCCCTCGACAAGACGATGTTCGCGAAGGTCTGGAGCGCCAGCGTCGCCGCGATCACCTCCGCGTGGATGAAGACCATCTCGATCGCCGCGCTCTCGTCGTCGTGACCCCACGCCGCGAGGATCAGCGCCTCGAAGAGGATCGGCGTCGAGGTCATCAGGGTGAGCAGGCCGTCGCTGAAGTCGCGGATGACGAGGCGCTGCTGCTCGACGGGCAGGCGGAGCTCGCGGCGCACGGTCTCGTCGAAGTCGTTGCGCCCGAGGTCCGGCCGCTCTTCGTCCGCCGCGATGATGATGTGCCCGAGCGCGAGGAGCGCGGTCGTGCCGATCATCACGTAGTTCGGCCAGCCAGAGCGGCCCCACTCGGGGCGCCAGAGCGGCTCGTGCTCCTCGCCGGGGGCGAACTGGCCGCGCGGGAGCGGCGCCCGCGACGGCTCCGGAGCGGCCTCCTGCGCGGACGCGCGCCCCGCGATCGAGACGGCGAGCACCGCGGCGAGCACGACGGCGACGATGCGCGAGACCAAGGACCGCGGAGCGTACCAGACGCCGAGGCCTGCTAACCTGCGCGCATGCTCGAGACCATCGCCGACG
>JAYRVK010001009.1:0-22767 GCA_041918555.1 Sandaracinaceae bacterium | reverse complement strand
TTCGGCGCGACCGTGGTCCCGCTCGATGCGATCTTCGGCACCGCGTGCGACGTCTTCGCGCCGTGCGCGCTCGGGAGCGCGCTCAACGACCAGACGATCCCGCGCCTCCAGTGCAAGATCGTCGCAGGCGCCGCGAACAACCAGCTCGCCGAGCCGCGGCACGGCGACGACCTCATGCAGCGCGGGATCCTCTACGCCCCCGACTACGCGATCAACGCGGGCGGGCTCATCAACGTCGCGCAGGAGGTCAACGGCTACGACGAGGCCGTCGCGCGCGCGCGCACGATGAAGATCTACGACACGATCGACGAGATCGCGGAGCGCGCGAAGAAGGCGATGGCGCCGACGTACCGCATCGCCGACACCATGGTCGAGGAGCGCCTCGCCAAGGTCGGCGCGGCCTGATCTGGTGTCGCTCGAGGCGACGCCGCGCGGGCTCGAGCTCACCTCCCCGCGGACCGCACGCGCGCGATGGGCGCGGTGGTCCTGGTCGTCGGCCTGATCGCCGCGCGGGGGAGGCCTGGCGCTCGACGTCGGGGTGCGCGTCGGCATGGTGATCGCGTGCCTCATCGCGCTCGTCGCGGTGCCCGCCGGGCTCTACCTCGTCTTGTTCGCCTCGCGCATCGCGGCGCGCCGGAGCGTGACGTTCGACACCGCGCGCGGCGTGGTGACGGGCGGCGGGCGCACGGTGCTGTTCCGTGAGCGTCGGCGCGCAAGCGCACGCGCTCGAGCTCGTGCGGAAGGACGGCTCGCCGTGGCGTCTCCACGCCGAGAGCGCGATGAACGGGCCGGATGCGCCGAGCTCGCGCGGCGGGCAGAGACGATCCGGTCGAAGGCGGGGCTCCCGCGCTGATCGCGCCGGTCAGTCCACTGCGTCCTCGGGCTCGTCGGGGTCGCGCGCGCGCGCGAGCTCGACGAAGAACATGAACGGGATCACGAAGAGGAGCTCGAGGTCGAGCTCGAGCCCGATCGTGATCTCCCAGGCGCGCTCCCCCTCGAGCTGCACGCGGCCCGCCGCGTAGACGCCCGCGGTCCACGCGTACGCGGAGAAGTAGTTGTACGGGCGCCAGCCGAACGCGAGCTGGCCGAACGCGAACGCGCCGTCGCGGCCCTCGGGGCGCGCGCCCCAGCCGCCCCCGAGCGTGGTCGTGATCCCGAAGCCCGCCCCCGTGGGCCAGAGGATCGCGAGCCCGCCGCCGACCTCGAGGGTGCGGAAGCCCTCGGTGCGCAGATCGAGCGCGGGCCCGAAGCGCACCACCTCGTCGCGCGCCTCGCCGAGCAACAGGTCCGCCCGCAGGCCGAGCTCGAAGAGCGGCCACGGTGACAACGTGTCTTGCTCTAGCACATACGCGCCGCCGCCGATCGAGAGCCGCGACGACACCTGCGCGTCCCAGTCCGCGTGCGCCGTGGCGGGCGCGAGGAGCGCGAGGAGCGCGACCGCCCGGATCACATCGTGAGCCAGACGTAGCCGTGATCGAGCTCGACCTGGCGCTCCTGGCCGCTCGGGCCGATCACCGTGAGCGGGCGGTGCCGCGTCACCGACATCGAGAGGGCGCTGGCCGCCTGTGCGTCGTTCAGCGCGGACACGCGCTGCTCGCCGATCGCGACGATGCGATCGCCCGGCACCAGCCCCGCGCGGGAGGCCGGCGAGTTCGCCATCACGCGGACCACGACGAGCTCGTCGGGGCGCACCTCGTACTCCTCGATCCCGACGCCGCGGTGCGGGCGCGGGCTGTCGACGCGGATCGTCAGGTAGGAGCCGCCCTCGAGCAGGATGCGCGCATCGGCGCCGGGGAGCGCGGTGTCGGGGAGCCCGCGGTCGCGGTAGATGCCGATCGGATCGCCGCCGACCGTGTCGCGGTCCCACACCTCGAAGCGCAGGGACGCGTGCGGCGGCGCCGAGAAGTTGCGCGGCAGGACCACGTTCCAGCGCGGCTCGAGCGAGTCCTCGATCGTCTCCGACTCCCAGACGAGCGCCTCGTCGCGGTAGATCCTCACCTGCACGTCGGGGAGGCCGCCGCCGTCGTCCCAGTCCATGTCGCCGCGGTTCCGGGGCCGCACGTGCGCCTCGATCACGGTGAACAGCCAGACGTTCGGCGGCGCGTGGATCGCCGCGCCCGAGTCCAGACGCTCCTGGCGCACGGGGGTGAGCGAGGTCCCGCGGTGCGGGTACACGCAGCCGCCGGCGAGGCCGACGGCGGTGACGAGGAGCAGGTGCCCGATCCGCATCGAGCGCACAGTTACACGCGGGGCGCGGGCGCCGCCACATCTCGACGCGGGGACCCCACCCGGTTACAACGCCTCCATGCGTAGGGCCAAGATCGTGTGCACGCTGGGCCCCGCGTCCGGCACCGCCGAGCAGATCGAGGCGCTGGTCGCGGCGGGGATGGACTGTGCGCGGCTCAACTTCTCGCACGGCAGCCACGAGGCCCACGCCGAGACGGCCAAGCACGTGCGCGACGCGGCGATCAAGCGCAAGCGCCCGGTCGCGATCCTCGCGGACCTCTGCGGCCCCAAGATGCGCTGCGGGAAGTTCCCGAATGGGCCGATCGAGCTCGTCGAGGGCGCGCGCTTCACGCTGACCAACCGCGACGTCCCGGGTGACCAGCACCAGGTCTCGCAGACGTACGAGCCCCTGCCGCAGGACGTGGTCCCCGGCGATCACATCCTGATCGACGACGGGCTGCTCAAGCTCCGCGTGGTGGAGACCACCGAGACGGACGTGATCTGCGAGGTCGAGGTCGGCGGCACGCTGAGCGATCGCAAGGGGATCAACATCCCGGGCGCGAACCTCTCGACGCCCGCGCTCACCGAGAAGGACCGCACCGACCTCGAGTTCGCGGTGAACCAGCTCAAGGTCGACTACGTCGCGCTGAGCTTCGTGCGCTCGGCGGACGACGTGCGGCAGGCGCAGTACCTGGCGCGCGGCACGCCGATCATCGCGAAGCTCGAGAAGCCCGAGGGGATCGCCAACCTCGAGGACATCTGCGACGTCGCCGAGGGCGCGATGGTGGCGCGCGGCGATCTGGGCGTGGAGGTCGGCTCCGAGAAGGTGCCGCTCATCCAGAAGCGGATCATCCGGGAGGTGAACCGCCGTGGGAAGCTCGTGATCACCGCGACGCAGATGCTCGACTCGATGATCCGCAACCCGCGCCCCACGCGGGCGGAGGCGGCCGACGTCGCGAACGCGGTGCTCGACGGGACCGACGCGCTGATGCTCAGCGGCGAGACCGCGTCGGGGAAGTACCCGATCGAGGCCGTCAAGATGATGGACGCGATCGTGCGCGAGGTGGAGGCCTCGATGCTGAGCGAGGACAACCGCGCGCTCCCCGAGGTCGCGATGGTCGACGCCGATCGCTGGGGCTTCGCCGACGCGGCCGCGCGCGCGGCCGCGATGATGACCTACGCGCTCCCGCTCGAGGCGATCGTCACGTTCACCCGCGACGGCCGCTCCGCGCGGCTCCTCTCGGAGTACCGGCCGCGCACGAAGATCATCGCGATCACCTCGCGCCCCGACGTCGCGAACCAGCTCGCGCTCGAGTGGGGGGTGGTCCCGCGGCTCGAGATCCCGCCCGACACCCTCGAGGAGGCGCTGCGACTGGCGACCGCGCTCCTCGTCCGCGACAAGCTCTGCAAGCACGGCGACTCGATCGCCATCGTGATGGGCTGGCCGACGTCGGTGGGCACGAACACCGTGAAGCTGCACCAGCTCTGAGCGCTCGGTTTGGCGGACGTCCCCAAGAAGATCGGGCGCTACACGGTGGAGCGGTTGCTCGGCCAGGGCGCGATGGGCTCGGTCTACCTCGGGCGCGATCTGCAGCTCGATCGCGCGGTCGCGATCAAGACCGTGCGCAACCTCGACCTCGAGGAGGCGCGCCTGCGCACCTTCATCGAGCGCTTCCGCAACGAGGCGCGCGCGGCCGCGCGGCTGAGCCACCCCTCGATCGTCGCGGTGTACGACGTCGGCGAGGACGACGACGTCGGGCCCTACCTCGTCTTCGAGTACGTGCCCGGCTCGAGCCTGAAACAGATCTTGCGGGGCCGCGGGGCGCTCGGGCCGGAGGACGCCGTGCGGCTCGCGCGCCAGATCGCGAACGCGCTCGACACCGCGCACCAGGCGGGGGTCATCCACCGCGACGTGAAGCCCGACAACATCCTCGTGAGCGCGGCGGGCGACGCGAAGCTCGCGGACTTCGGCGTCGCGCGCGTGCCCGACGCGGCGCTCACCAAGGAAGGCCAGTTCCTCGGCACGCCGTGCTACGCGGCGCCCGAGACGCTCGGCGCGGGCGTCTACGGTGAGTCGACCGATCTCTTCTCGTTCGCCGCGGTGCTCTACGAGGCGGTGAGCGGCGTGCGCGCGTTCCCGGGCGACGACGCGATCAGCGTCGCGCACCACGTGGTGCACGATCAGCCGGAGCCGCCGAGCGTGGTCGCGGGCGACGCGAAGATCCCGAAGTCCGTCGACCGCGTGATCATGCGCGGGCTCGAGAAGGACCCGTCCGTGCGCTACGCGACCGCGACCGAGCTCGTCGACGCGCTCGCCTCCGCGTACATCGACGCGGGCCTCATCGAGCGCGACCCGACGGGCGTGCAGATCCTCGCCTCACCCGACGCGCCCGCGAAGCGCGGCGCGAGCTGGGGCTTCGCGATCGCGGTGGTGGGGCTGCTCGCGGTCGGCGTCGCGTTCGTGCTGGCGTTCGTCGACGTGAGCGGGGTGGGCCCCTTCGTGCCGCGCCCGCTCGCGGACGCGGACGCCGGCGCCGGCGACGGCGGCCTCGGGGACGCAGGGCTCCTCGCCGACGCGGGCCCGGAGGACGGCGGCGTCGACGCGAGCGCCCCGGTGGGGGAGGACGCCGGGCTCGACGCGGGCGACCCGGATCTCCCGGACGTGAGCGGGATGTCCGCGTTCGATCGCGACGAGGCGGCCAAGGACGAGGTCTCGCGCGCGCGCCGGGCGCTCGACGCGGCCGATCTCGAGGGCGCGGCCCGCGCGCTCGCGCGCGCCCGCGTCTTCGACGACGGGAACTCGGACATCCCGGAGCTCGAGGAGCGCCTGCGCCAGCTCCGCGAGGCCCCGGCTCCCTGAAGACTCAGCTCGCCGCGGCGGCCTTCGCCTTCGACACGGCGTTCACGCCCTTGACGGGGATCTTCGACATCGCGCGCTCGGCGAGCGCGGTGATCGTGAGCGACGGGTTCACGCCCGGGTTCGCGCTGACCGCGGAGCCGTCGATCACGTACAGCCCGTCGTAGCCGAACAGGCGGTGGTCCTTGTCGATCACGCCCTCGCCCGCGTCCTTGCCCATGCAGCAGCCACCCAGGATGTGCGCGGTCGAGGGGACCCCGAGGATCGTCTCGGTGAACATCGTGGTCGCGACGCCGCCGACCTTCTTCGCCCAGCGCCGCGCAAGATCCGTTGCTTCGTCGATGAACGCGCTCGGGGCGCTCGCCGGGTCGTCGAGCGTGGTCACGAGCCCCGGCAGGAAGCCGGTGCGCGCGCTCCGGCCCAGGCGCATGGTCATCGTGCCCTCGAGGGTGCGCATGTAGAGCAGGATCGTGCTCGACTCGGAGAACTCCTTCAGCGTCAGCGCCTTGGCCCACTTGAGCGGGTGGCGCGCGAAGCCGCGCATCGCGCCCGCGAAGCGCGTGAGCGCGTTCGAGCCGGGCGCGTGGGGCAGGGTGAGGGCGCGGAAGAAGTCGCTCCCGGCGCCGTAGCGCACGGGCTCGATGTGGCTGTGCTCGTCGGTGTGGAGGATCGACGTGATCGCCACGCCCTTCGAGTAGTCGGCCTTGCGCTCGGGGTCGACGACCCCGAAGAGCGCCTCGCTGTTCGTCCGCACCGCCTTGCCGAGGCGGTCCGAGATGCGCGGGAGCGCCGTGGGGTCCGCCTTCATCGCGAGCAGCAGAGGCAGGGTGCCCATCACGCCGCCCGAGAAGATCACCTTGTCGGCGGTGAACGTGCGCCGGCGCGAGCCGCCGAGGCTCTGCCGGGTCTCGATCGCGTAGCCGCCCTCGGGGCGCGGCTGGACCTTCACGACCTCGGTCTCCGCCTCGATGCGACAGCCGAGGCCCTCGGCGAGGTAGAGGTAGTTGCGATCGAGCGTGTTCTTCGCGCCGACGCGGCAGCCCGTCATGCACGCGCCGCAGTAGGTGCAGCCGACGCGCTCGGGCCCCACGCCGTCGAAGAAGGGGTCGGGGACCTTCACGTTGGGCTTGCCGAAGAACACGCCCACCTCCGTCGGGTGGAAGTGCTCCGCGCGCCCGAGGTCGCGCGCGATCTCGCGCAGGATCTCGTCGGGCTTGGTCGTGACGGGGACGGTGGCCGCGCCGAGCATGCGGCGCGCCGTCGCGTAGTGCGCCTCGAGCTCCTTCTTCCAGTCCGCGAGGTGCGCCCACGACTTGGCCTGGAAGAAGCCGAGCGTGGGCGTGGGGAGCGTGTTCGCGTAGGTCAGCGAGCCCCCGCCGACGCCGACGCCGTGGAAGATCGTCACGTGCTCCATGAACGACATCTCGAAGAAGCCCCGGAGCCCGGCCTTCGGCATCCACAGCCAGCGGCGCAGGTCGCGGTTCGACTTGGGGAAGTCGTCCGGCCCGAAGCGCCGCCCCTTCTCGAGCACGCAGACGCGGTAGCCCTTCTCCGAGAGGCGCAGGGCCGAGACGCTGCCGCCGAAGCCCGAGCCGATCACGATCCAGTCGTAGTGGTCGCCCATCGGCCCGAACCGTACGCCGCTCAGAAGTACGGGTCCATCATGCCCATCCACTCGGCGTGCGGACCGCCTTGCGGGTAGGGCGGGGTCGCGGGCGGGGTGAGCCGGCGGCGCTTGGCCGCGGTCAGGGCGAGCTGCTCGGGCGTCGGGCCGCCCTCGTGGCGCCAGTCGTTCAGCGTCGCCTCGAGGGTCGCGCGCTCCGCGAGGTCGGCGAGCTCGATGCCCGCAGGGACCGCGGCGGGCGCGAGCGCGATCGCCGTCTCCGGGAGGGGCTCGGCCTGGACCTCGACGCGCGGGGGCGCCGGCGCGGGGCCCCCCGCGCAGCCGCCGAGGAGCGCGGCCGCGACCACGAGCCCGCCGCGCCGGGTCGGCTCGACGCGGAAGACCGGCGCGCCCGCGCCGTCGAAGCGCAGCCGCACGCACGCGCCGCCCGCGGTGCGCGCGAGCGCCTCCTTCTGCGTGAGCCGCGAGAGATCGATCACGGTGGTGTCGCACTCGTGGCAATGCCGGCCCGGGCCGCGCGGCTCGAGGTCCGCCCAGCGGTTGTCGCAGCGATAGCTCAGGCGCTCGACCAGCGGCTTCGTCATGGCTGGTCGGAACCCGCGCGTGGGCCCGCCGTTGGATCCTCCGCGCGCGCTCCGTAAGCTCCTCCCCGTGGACGCGGCGCTCGAGCCCCTCGACGACGAGCGCGACGATCACCTCGACGGAGGCCGCATCGTCGCGTGGTACCGCGTCGACCCGACCTCGAAGGTCCTGGGCGTCCTCGGCCTCGGGGCCTCTGTGATGACCGTGGGCTCGGTGGTCATGGCGCTCGCGTTCGCGCGCCTCGGACACTCCCCCGTCGACTTCACCGATCAGCGCGCGCTACTCCTCGCGTTCGGGGTCGGCGGCGGCGGCCTCGCGACGATCGTGGCCGGCGGCGTGCTCTGCATCCTCGGCCTCCGGCGCGAGCTCGCGGTCGAGCGCTACCTCGCGCTCCGCGCGGACGGCGCGTACTTCCGCGACGGCGACGCCCGCTCGGTGCTGCGCTGGGAGGAGGTCCGCGAGGTCGTGCGCGAGGGCGACGCGATCGTCCTCGTCGGCCACGACGGCGCGCGCTGGGTCCGCGCCGAGCGCTTCGCCGGGGTCAGCGCCCCGGAGCTCGCACGCCGGATCGCCGACACCCGCGGCAAGGCCCTGTTCGGCCTCCTGTAGCTCGCCCTCTTGACCCTATCGATCGATAGACCCATGGTACCTATCGACCGATAGACGAGGAGGAACCCATGACCGAGACGACCTGCCCGCGCTGCCATCACACGAGCCCCGCCCGGAGGCGCTCCCCGCTCTGGTGGGCGGCGCTGGCCGTGGCCGCGGTGGCGTTCGTCGCGATGATCCTCGCCGCGGGGATGATCGGCCCGTTCATCTTGGGCGTGATCCCGTTCCTGGCGTTGGTGGGCTTCGCCTTCGGCCCGCTCCACGCGATCCTGCGCGAGGAGCCGACGTGTCCCCGGTGCGGCCGGACCCTGGCGGACGTCGTCGCGGCGCGCGCCCACGCGGCGAACGAGGCGCCGGTCGCATCGCGCCCCGCCGACGCTCGCGCCTGCTAGAACGGCCCGATGCCGAGCCCGCCGCCGCTCCCGATCAGCGAACGCCACCACGCGGTGCTCCGGCAGGCCCTCGTGCTCCTCGCGGAGCGCGGCTACGCGGGCGCCTCGCTGCGCGAGCTCGCGCGCCGAGTCGGCATGAAACAGCCGAGCCTCTATCACTACTTCCGGTCCAAGGAGGAGCTCGTCGCGCAGCTGATCGAGCACATGCCGATCATCCTCGACATGCGGGCCACCATGCCGGCGCAGCCCCCGCTCGAGACCATCCCGCCGATGCTCGCGCGCGCCGCGCTCCACCTCTATCGAGGCACCGACTGGGCGCTCTTCGTGCGCTTCGTCTTCGCGCTCTCGCTGAGCGAGCCGCGCTTCCGCCCCGCGCTCAAGGCGCTCTTCGTCGATCGGCTGTCGGCGCTGCTCGACGAGACGATGCAGCCCTACGTGGATCGGGGCGAGATCACGCGCGAGCATGCCCACCACGTGGTGCGGATGACGCTCAACGCGGTCTCGCTCCTCATGATCGAGCAGACGATCCTCTATCCCGGCGAGCCCGGCGTGACGGACGCGGACGCGTTCGCCGACTTCGTGGGCCGCTTCGTCGCGGACGGACTCGCGCGGTTGCCGGCTACTCCCTCAGGATCTCCACGACCATCGCGACGGCGCGCGGATCGGTGATCATCCAGCGATGGAGCGGCACGGGGACGGGGTGCGGCTCGCTCCGCGCCAGCCGGCTCGAGGCCGGGGGCAGGATCATGAGGTCGTAGGGCGTCCACACGCTGTGGACCGCGACGTCGCCGAAGGGATCCTCGTCCGAGGCGAGCTCGACGAGGAGCGAGCTCCCCGGCCGCATCTGCCGCGCGCCGGCCTTGGGCAGCGCCCACGCGGTGAGCGTCCCCGCGTGCGGCCCGCTGATGGAGACGAACCGGCGCGTGAGGCCCTTGCCCCCCAGGCGCTGGAGCCAGAAGCGCGAGACGAGCGCGCCCATGCTGAAGCCGACCACGTCGAGGCGCCGTGTCGCGGCGCGCGCGAGGAGGCGCTGCGCGGCGTCGTCGACCTGCTCGGCCAACCGCTCGATCCGCGCGCTCCCGTCGTTGGGCGCGAGGTCGATCGTGTCGATCGGTCCGATCCCCGCGCGGTGCAGCGCGCCGCGCATCGCGTCGAACCGCGCGCCATCGTCCCAGATGCCGTGGACCAAGAGGACCGGTGCGATCGGCGGCATGGAAACCCAGGGATAGCAGGTAGAGTCGCCCCGTGGGCGAGCCGTTCGACGCGGTGGTGATCGGCGCGGGCCTCAGCGGGCTGTGCGCGGCGCGCCGCCTGCGCGACGCGGGCCTGCGCGTGACCGTGGTCGAGGCGCGCGACCGCGTCGGCGGCCGGACCCTGAGCCGGCGCCTCGGCGACGACGTGATCGATCTGGGCGCGCAGTGGATCGGGCCGACGCAGCGGCGCATCGCGAGGCTCGCCGACGAGCTCGGCGTCGAGACGTTCCCCCAGCGCCACGACGGTGACAAGATCCTTTGCATCGGCGGGAAGCGCACGACCTACGCGGGAGAGATCCCCGGGATCGGCGTGCTCGGGCTGGTGGAGCTGCAGGCGACGATCTGGCGGCTCGACCGGCTCGCGCGCCGAGTTCCGAAGGCGAGGCCCTGGGACGCGCCCGACGCGCACGAGCACGACGCGGTCTCGCTCGGCGCCTGGCTCGACGCGCACGTGCGGAGCGCGCGCGCGCGCGCGGTGCTCGACATCGCGGCGCGCGCGATCGTGGCGTGCGAGCCGAGCGAGCTCTCGTTCCTCCACTTCCTCTTCTACCTGCGCTCGGGCGGCGGCGTGATGCGCCTCGCGCGGATCGCGGACGGCGCCCAGGAGCGGCGCTTCCTCGGCGGCGCGCAGCAGCTCTCGGAGGAGCTCGCCGCGCGCCTCGACGTGACCCTCGAGGCGCCGGTCCGCGCGCTCGAGCAGGACGAGCGCGAGGTCCGCGTCGTCAGCGCGCGGGGCACGCTCCGCGCGCGCCGCGTGGTCCTCGCGCTGCCTCCCGCGCTCGCGGACCAGCTCGAGCTCACGCCGCACCCCCCGCCGCTCCGCGATCAGCTCCTGTCGCGCATGCCGATGGGCTCGGTGGTGAAGTGCGTCGCGGTGTACCCGCGGCCCTTCTGGCGCGAGCGAGGCCTGAGCGGCGAGGCCGTCTCGACCGACGGGCCGGTGCGGCTCGCGTTCGACGACTCGGCACACGACGACTCGCAGCACGCGCTCGTGGCGTTCCTCCTCGGCTCGACGGCGACCGCGCACCCCGAGCCGAAGAGCCGGCGCGAGGCGGTGCTGGCGTCGCTCGGCGACCTCTTCGGCCACGAAGCGCGCGAGCCCACGCACTACGCCGACCAGGACTGGACGCGCGAGCGCTGGAGCCGCGGATGCTACGCCGGGCTCATGCCGCCGGGCCTCCTCACCACCGCCGGGCCCGAGCTGCGCCGCCCGTGGGGCCGCGTCCACTTCGCGGGCACCGAGACCGCGACCGAGCACTGCGGCTACCTCGACGGCGCGATCGAGGCCGGAGAGCGCGCGGCCGACGAGATCCTCTCCGCCCGCTAACGAGCTCAGAACACGTAGCGGAGGTACGCGGTCCCGTGGATCCCGAGCGCGGGCGAGCTCCCGCCCGTCGCCTCGAGCGAGGGGAAGTGCCGCACGCCGCCGAGGATCCCGATCGAGTGGTGCCGCGCCCGGAAGTGCCAGTCGATGCCGAGCTCGCCGCCGTAGGAGATCCCGATCGTCGTCGAATCCTGGAAGCCGTACAGCTCGAGGATGTCGGTCGTCGCGATCATCACCGCGAACTGCCCGGCGATCCACATCGCGAACGCCTCGGTGAAGTTGGCTTGCAGTCGTACGGAGGCGCCGCCGCCGAGGATCTCGAACGCGGTGCTCGCCGGCGGCGGCGGCGCGCTCGTCACGTGCATCGAGCCCTCGGCCTGCAACAGGACGTGCAGGAAGTCGAAGATCTCGAGCCCGATCCCGATCGTGGCCCACGGGCCCACGTCGACGAGGTCGCCGATCCCGTTCACGAACCCGCGCGCGCCGATGGTCGCCTCGACGAAGAACCCGTGCGCGTAGAGATCGCGCGTGATGGGGATGGCCTCGGGCGGCAGGCGCTCGACGTCGAGCCGCGTCGGATCCGGCTCCTCGGTGCCGACCGCGGGGCCGTCGTCGTCGACGACCTCCTCCTGCGCGCTCGCCGGCGCCGCGACGAGCGCGAGCACGACCCCGAGGATCCACGGACGCAGCACGGGCCCGAGCCTACCAAACGGGGAGCCCCGAGCAGAAGAGCCGAACCGCGGCGCAGGACCGAGACAGGGGCGGGCCGAAGTCGATCGAGCCCAGGCCGGCGCGCAGCGACGGCCGTAGGCCGAGGGGGACCCGTCGCCCCGCGACGGGGTCGAACGCGCGCCAGCGCGTTCGGACGGGGAGGGGTCCCCGCGCGCGAAGCGCGTGGGGGAGGGGCCGCGCAGGCCCCTCAGGAGATGGTCACTTCGCGGAGCAGGTCGAGGTGATCGAGGGTCTTGCCGCTCCCGAGGACGACCGCGCTCACGGGGTCGTCCGAGACCATGACCGGCAGGCCCGTCTCCTCGCGCAGCAGCACGTCGAGGTTGCGGAGCTGCGCGCCGCCGCCGGTGAGCACGATGCCCTTGTCGACGATGTCCGCGCTCAGCTCGGGCGGCGTGCGCTCGAGCGCGCTCATCACCGCCTCCACGATCGTGTTGATCGGCTCGCTCAGCGCGTCGCGGATCTCGTCGCTGTTGACGATCACCGTCTTCGGCACGCCCGCCACGAGGTCGCGGCCCTTGACCTCCATCGTGTCGATGGTGTCGCCGGTGTACGCGTTCCCGATCTGGCACTTCACCCGCTCCGCCGACTGTTCGCCGATGAGCAAGTTGTATTTACGCTTCATGTAGGCGATGATCGCCTCGTCCATCTTGTCGCCGCCGACCCGCACGGACTGCGAGTAGACGATGCCGGCGAGCGAGATGACCGCGACCTCGGTCGTGCCGCCGCCGATGTCGACGACCATGTTGCCGCTCGGCTCGGTGATCGGGAGGCCGGCCCCGATCGCGGCGGCCATCGGCTCCTCGATCAAGAAGACCTCGCGGGCGCCCGCGCTCTCGGCCGACTCCTTGACCGCACGCTTCTCGACCTCGGTGATCCCGAACGGCACGCAGATGATGATCCGCGGCTTCACCAGCGTGCTCCGGTTGTGGGCGCGCTTGATGAAGTAGCGGAGCATCGCCTCGGTGATCTCGAAGTCGGCGATGACCCCGTCCCGGAGCGGCCGGACGGCCTGGATGTTCCCGGGCGTGCGCCCGAGCATCTCCTTGGCCTCCTTGCCGACCGCGAGCACCTTCTTGGCGCCCCGCGCGTCCTGCTGCACCGCGACCACGCTCGGCTCGCACGAGACGATGCCCCGCCCCTTCACGTAGATGAGGGTCGTGGCGGTCCCGAGGTCGATGGCCAGATCGTTCGAGAAGAGGCCGTAGAGCCAGTCGAACAGCATACGTGGTGGTGGAGGTCGGAGCCGACGAGCATCTAAGGGGCTGAAATCAGGCCAAGATGGGGGTCGCGCCCAGAGGGATCGTCGGTCTACCAGATGGACCCGAGCCGAGCAAGGCGGCCCTATCGAAGTCGATCACCGCGCCGGATTGCGTTAGATCGAACCCAGGTGCCCTCCGATTTTTTTCCCAAGGACCCTCGGGAGCCGGCGTCGAAGGCCCGGATGTCGTCGTCCGAGACCCTCGACTCGCTCGAGCTGCTGACCGACGCCGAGCTGCGCGGGATGGAGGCCTCGGCCCTCGTCGAGGCGGCCAAGGGGGGCGACCAGCAGGCGTTCGAGGCGCTGGTGAAGCGCTACCGCCCTCGGATCTTCGCGCTCGCCCTGCACCTGACGGGCAGCCGGTCCGAGGCGGACGACATCACGCAGGACGCGTTCCTGCGCGCCTACCGCAACATCGACCGCTTCGAGGGCCGGAGCGAGTTCTTCACCTGGCTCTACCGGATCGCCCTCAACCGGGCACTGAACGTCCGTCGAGACAAGCGGCGCCGCATCACCATGTCGATCGACGACCCGCGCCTCACCTTCGCCCTCGCGGTCGACGGCGGCGGCGACCCGCGCCGCGAGCTCGAGCTGCGCGAGACCTACACGATGCTCCTGCGGAGCTTCGACGCGCTCAGCCCCCTCCTGCGCACGACGGTCGCGCTCACCCTGCTCCAGGGCCTGTCGTACAAGGAGGCCGCGGTCGTGCTCGACTCGACCGAGGGGACCATCGCGTGGCGGGTCCACGAGGCGCGCCGGAAGATGCGCGAGACGATGGCCAAGATGCTCAAGGACCCGACGCCGGTGCAGAGGGTCGAGGCCGCGCGCGCCGTCCACGAGCGCCGCGCCGCGCAGGCCGAGGCGCCCCGCTCGCTCGAGGACGCGCTCGCGCACCTCGTCGCGCCCCCACGCTTCGCGGACGCCTGATCCATCGCACTCGGCGGGTTGCCATGCCGCGGCGATGCCCCGACACTCCGGGCATGGGCGCGGCCCACAAGAGCGTGTCGCTCCTGCCGTACGCCGGCGTCGTCGCGATGCTGATCGCGGCGATCTCGATGCGGCACTCCCTCGTCTCGACGGGGTCGAGCGCCGACGGGGTCGCGCGCTACCTCGATCGCGAGCTCTCCGCGCGCGTGGCCGCGGTGCTCGAGTGGGAGCAGGCGCGGCGCCGGGACGTCGAGGCCGTCGCCGACGCGCCCGCCCTGCGCGCGGCCCTCGAGACCCAGAGCGATCCGAGCGCGCTCGAGCCGCTGCTCGGGCGCCTCTGCCACGACCTCGACGGGTGCGCCGTGACGCGCACGGACGGCACGCCGATCGCCTCGTACCGCGGGGGGCCGGTCCCCGTCGAGCTCGCGCGCCGCGCCGCGCGCGGTCGTACTGCGCAAGGTACGTTGCTCCCGACCGACGCGCGCGGGCGGCCCTCCGAGGTGGGTCCGCCGGCGCAGCACGTGGTGTCCTTCGCCACGCCGGTGATCGAGGGCGGCGCGATCCGCGCGATCCTCACGGGCCGTGTGGACTCCGAGGCGGAGCTCGGCGAGATCCTCGGGCGGCACCCGCCGGGCCGCACCGGTGAGACCTACGCGGTCGACCAGCGCGGGTTCTTCGTGACGCGGAGCCGCTTCGCTCCGGCGCGCACCGCGCACGGCCTGCGGGTCGTGGGCGACGCGCTCCCCGCGGCGGTGGCGCACCACCGCTCGGGCTCCGACGTGGACGGCTACCTCGACTATCGCGGCGTGCGCGTGGTGGGCGCGTGGCGCTGGATCGAGGAGCTCGGCGCGGCGGTCGTGACCGAGATGGACGTGGCCGAGGCGCGGCACGCGCGGCTCGGGCCGTGACGCGCCCATGCGCGTCCTGACGTTCCTCGCCGACCGCTTCGCGTGGTCGCCGCACGTCCGGACGCTGGCGGACGCCGGCGACGCGGCGCCCGGTGAGGTGACCGACGCGCTCGTCGCGTTCCTCCACGTCGAGGCGGCGGACGTCGCGCCGGACACCACCGACGGCGTGCTCAAGAAGCTGCTCAAGCACCTCAAGTGGCTCGCGAACAAGCGCGCGATCGGCACGATCGTGCTCCACTCGTTCACCCACCTCGGCGGCGACGACGCCCCGGCGCCCGAGGCGCTCGCGTTCCTCACGCGGCTCGCCGCGCGGCTGCGGGACACCGGCTATCGCGTGGAGATCACGCCCTTCGGCTGGTTCCACGCGTGGAGCATCGACGTCCGCGGCGAGAGCCTCGCGAAGGTCTTCAAGCAGCTCTGATGGGGGCGCCGGTCTTCGCGACGACCTCGTCCTTCGTCACGCCGGGCGCGAGCTCGACGAGCGCGAACCCGTCGCCGGCGACGTCGAGCACCGCCAGCTCCGTGATCACGCGGTGCACGCAGCCCTTCGCGGTCAGCGGGTAGTCGCACGCGCGAAGGAGCTTGGGCCCGCCGTCCTTCGTCACGTGCTGGGTCATCACCAGGATGCGCTTGGCGCCGCTCGCCAGGTCCATCGCGCCGCCGATCCCCATCATCTTGCCGTCGGGGATCCACCAGTTGGCGAGGTCGCCGTTCATCGCGACCTGCATCGCGCCGAGGATCGCGAGGTCCACGTGGCCGCCGCGGATCATCGAGAAGCTCACCGCGCTGTCGAAGGTGCTGCCGCCGGGCACCACCGTGACGGTCTGCTTGCCGGCGTTGATGAGCTGTGGGTCCTCCTCGCCCTCGAAGGGGAACGGGCCCATGCCGAGCAGGCCGTTCTCGCTGTGGAACCAGACCCCGGCGTCGTCGGGGAGGTAATCCGCGACGAGCGTCGGCAGCCCGATCCCGAGGTTGACGATGCTCCCCGGCGCGATCTCGCGCGCGGCGCGCGCGGCCATCTGATCCTTGTTCCAGCTCACGGCCGCCTCTCCCGCACCGTGCGGTACTCGAAGGGGTCCTCGTGCTCGCGCACCTCGATCACGCGGTGGACGAAGATCCCGGGCAGGTGCACGTCGTCGGGATCGATCGCGCCGAGCGGCACGAGCTCGTCCGCCTCGACGATCGTGGTCCTCGCGGCGGTCGCCATCAGCGGCGAGAAGTTGCGCGCGGTGCGCCAGAACCGGGCGTTGCCGAAGGAGTCGGCCTTCTTCACCCGGACGAGCGCGAAGTCCGCGTGGAGCGCCTCCTCGAGGAGGTAGGCGCGCCCCCCGAACTCGCGGGTCTCCTTGCCCTCGGCGACCACGGTGCCGACGCCGGTCGGGGTGTAGAACGCCGGGATCCCGGCGCCCGCCGCGCGGATGCGCTCGACGAACGTGCCCTGCGGCACGACCTCGAGCTCGACGGTGCCGCGCTCGCGCGCGTCGTGCAGGTCCTCGTTGTTGCCGAGGTAGGTGCACGTGACCTTGCGCAGGATCCCCGCGCGCAGCCAGAGCGCGAGGCCCTTGCCCAGGTTCCCGGCGTTGTTGCTGATGAGGTGGAGGTCCTTCACCCCGCGCTCGACCACGCCGGCGATCAGGGCCTCGGCGTTCCCGCACAGGCCGAAGCCGCCGACCATGATGCGCGCGCCGTCGTGGAGCGGGGCGAGCGCATCCGCGACCGAGGGGCGGACCTTGTCGAGATGGCGTCCCTTCATCGTCGGGGCCAACCCTGGCGCGGGCCGGGCGCGGGCGCCAGCGCGAGGGCTCACGCGACGCGACGCGCGTCCTCGATCACGCGGTCGCGCTCCTCGGGCGGCACGTCGAGCGCGCGCGCGAAGATCGCGAGGAGCGTGCCCGGATCCGAGCTCGGCGCGGTGCGGAACCCGATCTCCTGCTTGCCGAAGCCCGAGCCGCGGAGCGCGAGGACGGCGACGAACCGGAACGCGTCGTCTTTCCACGCGCGGTCGAGGTCCATCGCGACCACGCGCACGGTGTTCTCGAGCGACTCGACGTTCGAGGCGCGCTTGGCGGCCTCGCGCAGCCGCGCGACGGCCTGTCCCGCGTCGCCGGTGAAGCGGTCGCTCGTCGCGAAGAGGTGCCGCAGGTTCTCCGCCTCGCCGTCGCTCAGCTCGCCGTCGGCGAGGACCGCGAGGGTGATGATCTGCGACAAGGCTTCTTGCTTCGTATAGATGTCGATCGGCGCCTCACCGTCGGGCCGCGAGGCGAACAGCGTCGACACCGACGAGCCGAGGTCCTGCGCGTAGCGAATCGCCTCCTGCGCGAGGACCACCGGGAGCAAGAGCAGGCCGGCGAGGTCGCCGCTCACCCGAGCTCCGCGATCGCTTCGCCGACGAGGTCGAGGCCGTGCTGGAGGGTCGGCGCGTCGATGCAGAGCGGGGGCGCGACGATCAGGCACCGATCGGTCGGGCGCAGGAAGGCGTGCACGTGTCGCTTCCGCAGCGCGGCGCCGAGGCGCGCGAAGCCGGCCTCGTCGAGGTCGAGCTCGATCGCCCCGAGCAGGCCCAGGCCGCGGCTGAACCGGCCGCGCGGGTGGCGATCCTTGAGCGCCGCGAGCTGCTCGCTCAGGCGCGGCCCCAGGCGCGCCGCGTTCTCGATGAGGCCGTCCTCCTCGTAGATCGCGATCGCCTCGAGCGCGGCGGCGACGCCGAGCGGGTGCGCGTACTGCGTGAGCCCCGCGAGGAGGGCGTCGTCCTCGAAGACGCGGGCGACCCGGTCGTGCACGAGGACCGCGCCGAGCACGCCGTAGCCGCCCGTGAGGCCCTTGCTGATGCAGATCATGTCGGGCGTGACGCCCCAGCGCTGGTGCAGGAACCAGTGACCGCACCGGCCGAACCCGGTGAGCACCTCGTCCGCGACGAGCAACGCGCCGTGCCGATCGCAGGCCGCGCGCACCCGCGGCCAGTAGTCGTCCGGCGGCACGAGCACGCCGTTGGCGCCCGGCACCGGCTCGAGGAACACCGCGGCCACGCTCTGCTCGAAGCCGAGCACGTCCTCGATCTGCGTCGCGCACTCGCGGCGGCAGCTCGCGAGGCTCTGCCCGAACGGGCAGCGATCGCAGTAGCAGTCCATGGCCTTGAGCGCGCCGGCGAGCCCGGGCTCGAGGGGCGGCCGGCGGTAGTCTCCGCTCAGCGAGAGCGCGCCCATCGACGCGCCGTGGTAGCTGCGGTAGCGGCTCAGCACCTTGAAGCGCCCGGTCGCGAGGCGCGCCATCTTGATCGCGTTCTCGTTCGCCTCGGCGCCGCCGAGCGTGAAGAAGACCTTGGTGAAGCCTTGGCCCGCGAGCTCGAGGAGGCGCTTCGCGAGGGCGCGCTTCTCGGGGAACACGCTCTTGGGCATCGCGAGGCACAGCCGATCGGCCTGCGCCTTGATCGCGGCGACCATGCGCGCGTTCCCGTGCCCGAGGTTGGCGTGATAGATGAGGCTCCCGAAGTCGAGCCAGCGCGCGCCGTCCGCGGTGTCGAACCACGGGCCCTCGCCGCCGGTGATCTCGAGGCCGCTCGCCCCGCGCTGCTTGGACCAGGTGAAGAAGAAGGGCTCGCTCATGCCTGGGCCTCCGGGAACGCGAAGACGGTCGGCTCCGCGCCGTTCGCGCAGCCGTGGCACGCCCACAGCTCGCGGCGCGCGGGATCGATCACCACGGCCCCGCACGTCTTCATCGCGTGCGGTTCCTCGGGGCTCGCGAGGTGCGTACAGACGCTCCGCGGGTAGCCCTCGTGGCTGCCGAGCCGCGCCCACAGATCGCGCCGATCCGCGATCGGTCGCTCCGCCACGCTGCCCGCGAGCCACGCATAGCGCTCGAGGGTCGTGGACGTCGGCCCGACGGAGCTCACCGCGGCGATCTCGGGGCTCAGGCAGTGGTTGGTGTGGACGTACGCGACGGGCGCCTCGAAGCGGCGATCGAGGACCACCGCCTTGCGCTCACCGCTCGTCTCGACGCCGTAGACGCGGCGCGCGTCCGCGAAGAGGTAGTGGTGCCCCGACGCCATCGGCGCGGTCATCAGCACGTGGAGCGCCGCCTCCGCGTGGCGCTCGCGGAGCATGCGCCGGACGAGCGCGGGCCACACCACGCCGACCCGCGCGTCGTCGCTCCGGAGGTTGTTGATGCAGACGCCGACGCCCGCGTCGTTCATCCCCGCGAGGCCGACGCAGCCGGTGATGCTGAACGCGTAGACGTCGTCGAGCTCGAGCACGCAGACGTAGGGCTCGACCGAGCCGTGCATGTCCCACGTCTGGCCGATCACGGGGCCCTCGGGCGTGCTCGCCGCGGCCGAGCTGCACTCCTCGTCCGCGATGTCCTTGAGGTCGGTGTAGTGGTTGAGCGCCACGACGCGCGTCGGCTCGAGGTCGGCGCCCTCCGCGATCCCGACGAGCTCGTCGTGGAGCGCGTGGTCGAACGCCGCGAGGACCGGCAGGTGCTGCCGGCAGACCTCGAGGAGCCGCGCCTCCGAGCGCAACTTTCCTTGCGATAGCGCCAGCTCCACGCGGATCCTCGCGATCTCGTGGATGCGGGCCCGGAAGTGCTCCCCGTGCGCGCGGCCGCGGTCGCGCGGGCCGAGGCCTCGCAGGGTCAGGACGTCCATGGAGCGCAGCCTGCCTCGTGCGTCCCGAGGGCGCTACTCGCCCGGCGGGAACAGCGTGGCCCACGGGTGCACGCCGACCGTGAGCGCTCCGCCTTCGGCGCCGGCCGTCCCGTGCACCTCGAGCCCGCGCTCGTCGAAGGTCGCGAACCGGCGGTGGTCGTGATCGCAGGGGTCGTAGCCGTTGTCGGCCACGTCGTTCGCCTCGCCCTCGCACCTCCGTCGCTCGGCGACGCGCACGCAGCGCGCGGCGTCCTCGCCGATCTCGCAGATCGCGAGGTCGGCGTCGTCCCCGCCGGCGACGCCTCCGCAGCAGCGCTCCTCCCACGACACGTGCACGCGCGCGAAGAGGAGCCACGGGCGGTCCGGGATCGCGGGCCGGAACGCCGCGAACGGCGTCGGCTCGTCGTACTCCACCGCGGAGCCGGCGTCGGGGGCCCAGAGGCGCGGGCCCCAGCGGAAGGGTCCCACCGGGCCCGCGAACGCCAGATGGAGCGGCAGCACCTCTTGGTCCTCGTCCTCGCGGACCGCGACGACGGCGGCGCGCCGCAGCGGGCCGCCGCCCGCGTGTACGAGCAGGACGATCTCGAGCGCGCACGCGCGCGCTCCGCACGGGTGCCCCTCCGCCTGCGCGAGCTGGCGCTCGACGCGCTCGTAGTCGTCGTCCTCCGGCCACACCTCGCGCTCGCCGAGGGCTCGGCGGCGGCGCTCGGCGATGGGGTTCGGTCGCGCCGCGAGCGATGCGTCGTACCGCTCGCGCGCCGTCGGGACGTCGAGCCGTTCCTCGGCGAGGCGCGCCGCGTTGTAGAAGCACGCGCCGAGCACCCCGCGGTCTGCCGGATCGACGGCCCGCTCGAGCACGGGCAAGGCCTCTTGCACGATGCGAGTCTGGGCGGTCTCGAGATCTCCGGCGCGGAGCGCGGTGTCGCCTTCGTTGCACCGCGCGCGCGCCTCCTCGAGCTCCTCGCGGGAGGGCGGCGCCGGCGCAGCCGCGGGCGGCTCGGCCGGCGTCGGCGCGGGCGGAGGAGGCGCGCGAGGCGGCTCCGGCGCGCGCGCGGGGACGGGACGGGGTGCCTCGCGCGGCGTCGGAGCGGGGCTCGGATCGCCGCACGCGATCGCGAGCGCACCGAACAGCGCGAGCCAGCGTCGCATCGCGCGACAGGGTGCCAGCGCGCGCGAGGCTCGCGCTACTCCGTCTCGAGCCGACCGTCGGCGTGCTTCGCGAAGCGCCCGCGCTCGCGGCCGTGGACGGGATCGTCGCGATCCCAGGGCCAGCCGCCGAACTGCGTGCGCTGGTAGTCGACGAACGCCTGCTGCAGCTGCGCGCGCGTGTTCATCACGAACGGTCCGTAGTGCGCGACCGGCGCGCCGATGGGCCGGCCCGAAAGCAGGAGCAGCTCGGCGGGCGCGTCGCCGTTCGCGATCGCGAGCTCCACGTCGGGGCGCACGCGGATCGCGCGCGGCTCGCGCACCGTCGTGCCGGCGATCCGCACCTCGCGGCCGAGGAAGAAGTAGAGCGTGCGGTTCGAGCCCGGCTGCGCGGGAGGCAGCGTCACGCGCGCGCCGGGCTCGAGCTTCAGCGTCCAGATCGCGACGTCCGAGTCGGCCCGCGCGGCCCACGACTTGGGCGGCGGCGGCGGGGCCACCGCGTCGCCGAGGCGGCCCGCGACGATCGCGAGCCGCGTCTTCGGGCTCCCGTCCTCGCCGAGCTCGAGCTTGGGGATCGTCCGGTCCCAGAGCATCGCGAAGTGCGGCTCGACCATCTTGTCCTCGGGCGCGAGGTTCAACCAGATCTGGAAGAGCTCGGTCGGGTTCGATGCGTCGCGGTTCACGAGCGGGAACATCTCCGAGTGCACCACGCCGCGGCCCGCCGTCATCCACTGCGCGTCGCCGTGGCCGAAGCGCGCGGCGGCGCCGATCGAGTCGCTGTGATCGATGTAGCCCCGCCGCGCGATGGTGACCGTCTCGAAGCCCCGATGCGGGTGCCGAGGGAAGCCCGGCACGACGTCGCCGTGGTACATGCGCCAGCCGTCGCGGAGCTCGAAGTCCATCCCGATCTCGCGCCCCGCGAGCGACGCCGCGGGGCCCATCGCCTCGTTGCCGGCGGGGTATGCGTCGTCGTGGTGCACGCAGAACAGGAACGGGTCGAAGGTGACCCACGGGAACCCGAGCGGGAGGACCTCGAGGACCGACATGCGAGCGTTCTAGGGCCCGCCCGGCGCCTCGGCCAGGTCGGCCGGGGGCGGGTACGCGAGCGCGAGGTGGACCTCCTCGCCGAGGGGCCCGGGGTAGTCGATCTCGATGGTGCGCACGCCGAGCCCGTCCTCCTCGACGAGGACCTCCATCGCGCCGCTCGCGTCGTAGCAGCCCGCCGCCGCGTCGCAGGCCATGAGCGCGAGGAACGCGGTCGTGGTCTCGCCGTTCTCGATCACGTCCTCGATCGGACAGAGCTCGACGAAGATGTCGACCCCGTCGGAGTGGCTCGGGTCGAGGCCGCGGATCTGCAGGTGCGTGCTCGTGCCGTAGACGTAGCCGCTCGGCTCGAGCTCGACCGCCGCGAGGTCGAGCCCGCCGACCCACCCGCTCGCCTCGAGGACCGTGACCTCGATCGCGAGCGGCTCCATCGGGGAGTAGCCGCCCTCCTCGGTGTACGGGTAGACGATCGCGGGATCGCTCCCGTCGCCGCTCGTGCTGGCGACGATCAGGGGGATCAGGGCCTCGCAGCCGGTCACGAGCGGCAGCGCGAGCACGCACGTCGAGAGCAACTTGATTCGCATCGTCTCCTCACCTCCCACGCCGCGTTGGTGCGCTGCGTCGCGCCCGGCGTTGCATCGCGTCGTTTCGCGCTAGGCTTCCGGCATGTCCGAGCCCCTCTGGCCCAAGCGCGTGCTGGTCGTCGACGACGACGAGGCCTCGCGGCGCCTCGTCGAGGTGGCGCTCCGCGGGCTCGACGTCGAGATCGAGCTCGTGGACGAGCCGCGCGAGGTCGTCGCGCTCGTGCGCGATCTACGGCCCGCGGTGATCGTGCTCGACGTGATGATGCCGGGCCTCGACGGCCCGATGGTCGCCAAGCAGGTGCGCGAGGCGCGCGTCGAGGGCGAGCCGGCGCCCAAGATCGTGCTGTGGTCCGCGCTGGACGCCGCCGATCTGTCGGCGCGCGCGCGCGAGTGCGGGGCCGACTCGGTCGTCCTGAAGATCGCGGGGCCCGCCGCGGGGGGGCATGTGGTGGGCGCGCCCCTCGAGCTCTGGCAGCGCTGTGTTGCCGCGGGGGCGGCGCGCCCCCCCCCCCACCGCGCGCAACGCCCGCGCCGGGGCCCCCACCCTCGTCCGAACGCGCTGGCGCGCGTTCGATCCCCACGCTCCGCGTGGGGACCCCCTCGGCCGACGGCCGGCGCTACGCGCCGGCCTGGCCTCGATCGCTTTATCGACACCCTCTGAG
>JAYRVK010001008.1:0-3014 GCA_041918555.1 Sandaracinaceae bacterium | reverse complement strand
GACTGCCGCCGTCAGGATCGCCTGGGCCACGCTCGTGTAGGCGTCGCGCGAGCAGATGGAGCTCACCACCGTGGTCGAGCCTCGGAGCTGGAGACCCTCGGCCAGCTCGAGGAGACGGCGCGGCGGGAACGCGCTCCCGCGATCCGGGATCGCGCACGAGAACGCGAGGCGGTTGGGGAAGAGATCATCCACGCGCTCCTCGAGCCGCGGATCCGCGAGGATCGCGCCGTAGTCCGGCGCGACGCCGGGGGCGGGGACGAGCTCCTCCGGGATGCCGCCGACCACGGCGTAGATCAGATCCTCGGCGGCTCGCACCTGGAGCAGCCCGCTCACGTAGCGCGTGATCGGGTGGACCGCGTCGCGATACTGGAAGCAGCGCAGGTTGAGGTCGCCGGCGTACGTCGGGCTCGCCGGGAAGAACAGCTCGTCGTCGGCCGCCGAGCAGTCGTCCTCGTCGCTCACCACGAGCACCACGAGCAGCGACTGCTCGCGCAGGAACCCGGCGTTGAGCCCGTCGGCGTGGCCCAGCGTCTCGTCCCGGAACCGGATCTCCGACCACGCGGGCGTCACGGCCTTGAGCGTCGCCTCGAGGTGCTGCTCGAAGCCGCAACCTCCGATCCCCGCGCGCACGAGGCACGACCAGTCGGCGGTGAACTGCTCGATCGCGGCGGCGTCGTCCTCGGGTCGGAACGCGAGGAACGGCGGATCGACGGAGAACAGTGGGCACTCGATCGCGCCCGACGTCGAGCGCAGGAGGCCGTCGTCGCCGGAGCCGAGCTCGCAGGTCGGCACCACCCACTCGCCCGCGCCGAGGTCGGGGGTGATCACTCCGACGTGCAGATCCTCGATCGGCTCCGCATCGGGCGTGCCGTCCCCGTCGACGTCGCCGGACTTCAGCACCTCGACGACGTGAGGGAGCTGCATCGCGAGCGCGTGCTGCTCCTCGACCATCGAGTTGCTGGTGTCCATCACGATCAGGAAGTCCACCTGCGCGCACGCGCCGCAGGCCGTCTGGCGGTTGGGGTTCTGGTCGTCGCAGTCGCCGCCCGTCGTCACCCACTGGCCACCGCCCCCCGGGCAGTCGATCGCGCTCGGCCCGACGCAGGAGATCTCGTTGATGCCGTAGTCGTCCCCCGCGCCGTCGAGGTCGCAGTCGTGCCAGTGCTCGACGGTCTCGATCCCCTCGTCGGAGGCGCCGTCGCAGTCGTCGTCGAAGCCGTTGCACCGCTCGGCGGCGCCCGGGAAGCTCCAGGGGTCGGCGTCGTCGCAGTCGGCCGCGAGCGGGTTCTCCGCGCACTCGGGCGAGAGGTGTCCGTCGTCGTCGGCGTCCTCGATCTCGCAGCCGTCGGGCAAGCGCGACTCGAAGAGCACCGAGCACCCGCCGCACGCGAGCGCGACCCCGAGGAGCGCAGCGCGCCTCATCGCCCACCCCGCGAGACCGTCGCCCGGCTGGGCCGCGCCTCGAAGTCGCTCGTGGTGGCGAGGAGCACGACCGCGACGATCGCGACGAGGCCCGCCGTGATCCAGAGCGAGTCCGCCGCCAGGTTGATCGACGTGCTCTCGTCGGCGAGGGACGCCGCGGGCTGCATCCTCGTGCGCCGATCGCGGAAGCGCGCGTTCGCGTCGGCCGCGAAGCCGGTCGCGACGCCCGCGGCCAGCGCCGTCGCGACGGCGAGCGCGCCCGCCACCCACGTCGGGGCTCCGACGCCGGTCGCGGCCTCGCCCTCCAGATCCACGGTCACCCAGAGGTGATCGTCGGCCTCGATCGAGAGCGACCCCGCGTACGTGCGCATCCCCTCCGCGTGGACCTCGAGCGCGTGCTCGCCGACGGGGATCTCGGAGAGCACCTGCGGCGTGAAGCCTCGCTCGCGTCCGTCGAGCGAGACGAGCGCGCCGGTCACGTTCGCGGTCACCGTCGCCGCGCCGGTCGGCCCGACCAGCGACGCGGTCACCTCGGAGAGCTGCTCGGCGCGCACGAGGATCGGACCGCTCCAGCGCTCGTCGCCCGCGCGGGCCTCGGCCTGGTAGGTGCCCGGCGGGAACGCGCGCTCGAACGGCGTCGGCCCCTCCGCGACCACCGCGCCCTCGGCGTCGAGGACCCGCACCGTGGCCGCGGTGGGGGCGGTCACCCGGAGCCGGCCGAGGATCGGCTCGAGTGTCAAGGACACTTGCGACTCCGCGCCGAGCGCGAGCTCCACGGACGTCTCAGCGGGCCGATGTCCCTCGCGCTCGACCCAGAGGCGGTGCGTGCCCGCCGCGAGCGCGAGCACGCGCGGCGTGACCCCGTACTGGCCGAGCTCGCGGCGGTCCACGTAGATCGCAGCGCCCGAAGGCTCGCTCGAGACCTGCACGAGCGACACGCGCGGACGCAGCGCCGCGAGGGCCTGCTCGGCCTGCTGCCGGCGCCCGGCGTCCTCGTCGTCCGAGGCGAGGTACTCGGCGAAGTACATGTACGCGTCCTCGTGCCGGCCGAGCTGCTGGAGGCAGAGCGCGATGTTGAAGACGATGTTCGGGTTCGGCGCGAGGCGCTGCTCGAGCATGAACGCCCGCGCGGCGTCCTCGTAGCGGTTGCCCTGCGGATCGGCGGCGGCGGCCGTGGCGGAAGCCGGCTCGGCGGCGGCGATCACTTCGGAGTTGAAGCGCTGCCACGTCACGGTGACGCGGGTGCCGACCGGAACCTTGGGATAGAGGTCCTTCACGTCCTCGTTGTACATGCGGATGCAACCCTTCGACACCGCCTGACCGATGGTCCAGGGGGCGTCGGTGCCATGGATGCGATAGGTCGAGGAGCCCAGATAGAGGGCGCGCACGCCGAGCGGGTTCAGCGGATGGCCGCCGGGCACGTAGGTCGGCAGACGCGGGTTCTCGGCGCGCATGGTCGGCGTCGGCGTCCAGGCCGGGTTCTCGCGCTTCATGGACACGGCGGTGGTGCCCTGCCAGCGGCTCTGCTCGCGCGGCACGGCGATCGGGTAGCTGACCGCCTGGCCCGCCTTCACCACGTGATAGAGGCGGCG
>JAYRVK010001007.1:0-2249 GCA_041918555.1 Sandaracinaceae bacterium | reverse complement strand
GCCGACGGAAAGGTCCTGCTCTTCCTCGACGAGATCCACGCGATCGTCGGCGGGGAGGGCCCCGACGATCTCGCGAGCGAGCTCAAGGCCTCGCTCGCGCGCGGCGAGCTGCCGTGCATCGGCGCCACGACCGAGGCCGAGTACCGCCGCCACTTCGAGCGCGACGCGGCCCTCGCGCGGCGCTTCTCGCGCATCGACGTCGGCGAGCCGAGCCCCGCCGACGCGATCGCGATCCTGCGCGGCCTCGCGCCCAAGTACGAGCTGCATCACGCGGTGGCGTACGAGCCGAGCGCGATCCGCTCGGCGGTCGAGCTCACCGTGCGCTTCGTGCCGGAGGGGTTCCTCCCCGACAAGGCGATCGCCGTGCTCGATCTCGCGGCCGCGCGCGTGCGCCGTCGCGGCGGCTCCGTCGTCGATCACGCCGCGGTCGCGCGCGTCGTCGCCGAGCAGGCCCACGTGCCCGTGGATCGGCTGCTGATGCGCGACGCGGATCGCCTGCTCGAGCTCGAGACCCACCTGCGCGAGCGCGTGGTCGGGCAGCGCGAGCCGCTCGGCCGCATCGCGGACATGCTGCGCAAGGGCGCGGTCGGGTTCCGCGGCCGCCGGCCGCTCGGGACGTTCCTCCTCCTCGGGCCGACGGGCGTGGGCAAGACGGAGACGGCCAAGGCGATCGCGGAGCTCCTGTTCCCGTCGTCCGGGGTCACGCGCTTCGACATGAGCGAGCTCAGCGAGGCGCACGCCGTCGCGCGGCTCCTCGGCGCGCCGCCCGGCTACGTCGGGCACGAGGAGGGCGGCCAGCTCACCGAGGCGGTCCGCCGGCGGCCGTATCAGCTCGTGCTGCTCGACGAGGTCGAGAAGGCGCACCCCGAGGTGCTCCTCGCGCTGCTGCCGATGCTCGACGAGGGCCGGCTCACCGACGGGCGCGGCCGCACCGTGGACTTCACCAACACCGTGATCGTGATGACCTCGAACCTCGGGGCCGCCGCGAGCGGGTCGCGCAAGGTCGGCTTCGGGGCGGAGCGGGACGCGCGCGCGAGCGACGCGGACCGCGACCGCGCGATCGCGGCGGCGCGCTGCGCGCTCCCGCCCGAGCTCTGGAACCGGATCGACGAGCCGCTGTGGTTCGCGCCGCTCGGCATGACCGAGGTCCGCGCGATCGCGGAGCGCCTCCTCGTCGGGGTGGGCGAGGTGATGGGCCGGGAGCACCAGATCGCGCTCGACGTGGAGCCCAGCGCGATCGACGCGCTCATCGCGGCGGGGGGCTACGATCCGCTGCTCGGGGCGCGCCCGATGCGGCGCTGTGTGTCGCGGCTCGTCGAGGCGCCGCTCGCCTCCGCGGTGCTCGGGGGCGAGGTCCGGCGCGGGGCGGTGGTGACGCTGCGGGGCGAGGGCGACAAGGTGGTCCTCGACCCCCGGAGCGCCTCCGAGGCCGCGGAATAGCGACGGGGGGAAAGCTGCTTGCCGTCGACCGGATCCGCTGGCATGACCCCGGCCGACGTGGGGGCCGCGGAAGAATCCCGGCCGCGCATGCCGGTCCGACGGAACGCGCTGCCGCGCCGCTTCGGCGCTTATCACCTCTTCGATCAGATCGGTCGCGGGGGCATGGCCGACATCTACCTCGCGCGCGCCACGACCGAGCTCGGGGTGGCCCGCCGGGTGGTGGTCAAGGAGATCCTCCCGGAGCTGAGCGCGGACGAGCGCTTCGCGCGCCTCTTCATCGACGAGGCCAAGCTCGTCTGCCAGCTGCGGCACGCGAACGTGGTGCAGGTGTTCGACCTCGGGCGCGAGGGCGACCGGCTCTTCATCGCGATGGAGTACGTCGAGGGCTACGACCTCAACCAGCTCCTGCGGCGCCTGACCGAGCGGCGGCTGGGGCTGCCCGCGCAGTTCGCGATCTACATCGTGCACGAGGTCCTGGCGGCGCTCGACTACGCGCACCGGGCGACCACGGACGACGGCCGGCCGATCGGGCTCGTGCACCGCGACGTGTCGCCGTCGAACGTGCTCATCTCGTTCGAGGGCGAGGTGAAGCTCTGCGACTTCGGGATCGCGAAGGCGTTCGGCGCGCCCGACGCGGGGGGCGGGCGGCGGCGCTCCGACGACGAGTCCACCGGGGAGCGCAGCAAGGCCGCGGGCAAGGCCGCCTACATGTCGACCGAGCAGGCGCGCGGTCAGGACATCGACGCGCGGAGCGATCTCTATACGCTCGGCGTGCTCCTCTATCATATGGTCGTCGGCTCGCCGCCCTT
>JAYRVK010001006.1:0-1866 GCA_041918555.1 Sandaracinaceae bacterium | reverse complement strand
GCGCTCGCGGAAGTAGTCCTCGAGCCGTCGCGTGCCCGCCCGAGGCGCGAGCGAGTCCGCCGACGCGAGCGCCGCGACGAAGCTCCCGAACTGCGAGATCCGCGGGTGGAACGGCCGCATCGCGAGCGCGCCGGCGCGCGCCATCCACACCGGCACCGGCACGAGCCACGCGCCGACGCCGACGGCGCGCGCGGCGAGCTCGAGCAGCTCGCGCCGCGTGAACACGTCGGGCCCGCCGACCGAGACCTCCGCGCCGCCGCGCTCGATCACGTCGGCGCACACCGCCGCGAGATCGAGATCGTGGATCGGGTTCGTGCGCGCTCGCCCCCCCCCTGGGTTGGGCAGCACGCGGAGCGGCGCGAGCTTCAGGAATTGATCGAACGCGCTGAAGAACCCCGTGGCGCGCACCACGCTCGCGGAGAGCACCGACGCGCGCAGCCGCGCGATCACCGCCTCGTGCGCCGCGACGTACGGCGTCGACGCGTACCTCTCGTGCCCTGCGACCGCGACGTAGACCATGCGCGGCACGCGCGCGCGCTCGGCCGCGTCGAGGAGCCGCAGGTTGAGCGGCGTGTCGACCGCGGGATAGCCGCGCCAACCCCGCAAGGTAGTGAGATCGACGCTCGCGCCGACCGCGCTGAACACCACGTCGACGCCGTCGAGGTCGGGCGCCTGGTGCGCGAGGTCGACGCGCTGGCCGAGCGGCGCGAGGTCCTCGGGCAGCCCGCGCCGGTGGAGCGCCCGCACCGCGTGCCCGCGCCGCACGAGCTCGCGCGCGACCTCCCGCCCGAGCATCCCGCTCGCCCCCGCCACCGCGATCGTGGACATCCTGGCACGAGAGCTGGGGTGGATCGGCCGCGGAGTCCAGTCGGCGCAGGCGTTGACCGCCCCGAGGCCGCGTTGATACGAGGGGGCGTGCCGCTCGGGCCGAGCAGTGTGGTCGCCGACCGCTACGTCGTCGAGGAGTCCCTCGGGGCCGGCGGCATGGGCGAGGTGCTCCGAGCCCGCGACCGCCGGCTCGATCGGGTCGTCGCGCTCAAGGTGCTGCCCGCGCAGCGCGTCGGTGATGCGGTGGCGACCGCGCGCCTCCTGCGCGAAGCGCAGGCGGCCGCCGCGCTCGAGCACCCGAACATCGTGCCGGTCTACGACGTGGGCCCGACGGGCGACGGCGGCGCGTACCTCGCGATGCAGCTCGTCGCCGGCCGGTCGCTCCGCGAGCGGCTTCGCGCCGAGGGCGCTCTGCCCCTCGGCGAGGTGCGTCGGATCGTCGGCGAGGTCGGCGCCGCGCTCGCGTTCGCGCACGACGCGGGCATCGTCCACCGCGACGTGAAGCCGGACAACGTGATGCTGCGCGACGGCGACGGCACGGCGGTCGTGCTCGACTTCGGGCTCGCCAAGCGCGCGCAGAAGGGAGACGTGGCGACGCTGACCGCCGAGGGCGCGATGGTGGGCACGCCCGCGTACCTCGCGCCCGAGCAGGCGCGGGGCCAGGCGCTCGACGGGCGCGCCGACCAGTTCGCCCTCGGCGTGATGACCTACGAGCTCCTCGCCGGCGCGCTGCCGTGGACCGGCGACTCGGTCGCGGAGATCGTCGCTTCGCTCATGAAGGACGAGCCGCCCCCGCTCGGCGGCCGCGGCCTCCCGTCCGGCGTCGCCGGCGCCGTGCGCCGCGCGCTCTCGAAGGAGCGCGAGGATCGCTTCGAGGACGTGCGGGCCTTCGTCGCGGCGCTCGCGGAGGGTGGCGAGGACGTCGGGCTGGCCGCGACGGTCGAGGCCCCGGCCGCGCCGAGAGCGGGCTCCGCGCGGGCGCGCATCGTCCCTGCGCTCGCGCTCGCCGGCGTCTTCGCGGTGGTCGCGGGCGCCCTG
>JAYRVK010001005.1:0-2054 GCA_041918555.1 Sandaracinaceae bacterium | reverse complement strand
CGCGAGGCACGCGCGGAGCGGCGCGCCGTGCGCGGCGAGGGCCGCGGGCACGGCCTCGCCCTCGTCGAGCTGCGCCATCGCGGCCCCCGCGATCGGGAGCTCCGCGTCGAGCCCGAGCGCGATCACGCGCTCGTGCGGCTCGGGGAAGAAGCGCCGGTAGAGCGCGTGCTCGGCGCTCCCGCCGGTCTCTCGCAGGATCGTCTCCGCGATCTTCGTGAGCACGAGATCGAGCGCCGCGTCGGCGACCCGCGCGTGCGCGCGCGACGCGATCGCCGCGCCGCGCAGGCGCCGCCGATCCGCCTCGATGTGCTCCCAGTCCGCGAGCACGCCGCGCACCTCGATCGCCATCCGCGCGAGCTCCGGATCGTCGGCCTGCGTCGCAAGCGCGAACGCCGTGAACGCGAGCTCTTCGTAGGCCTCGTCCCACGTGGCGCCGGCGCCGGACGGAGCGAGCTGCATCGCGGCCCTCATCGGTTCCCTCCGCCCATGAGCTGGCCGAACAGCGCGCCGAGCCCGCCCTGGACCGTGGGGCTCACCGCGCCCGATTGCGTGACCCCCCCCCCGGGCGCGCCGCCGCCCGCGAGCGCGCCCATCATCCCGGCCGCGGCGCCCATCATCCCGCCGGCGCCGCCCATCATCCCGGGCACCGCGCCCATCATCCCGCCCGCGCCGCCCATCATCCCGGGCATCGGCCCGGCGCCCGCCATCATCCCGCCGCCGCCCATCATGCCCGGGCCGGCCATCATCCCGCCGCCGCCCTGCGCGCCCTGCGCGCCGCCGCCGCCGAAGAGGCTCCCGAGGTCGAGCGAGCCGCCGTGGAAGCGCTCCCAGAGCCAGTCGATCACGAGCGGCGTCACGATCGCGCCGACGGTCCCCGCGACGCGCTGCGGCAGGCCGAAGCGCGACGCGATCACCTGCGCGACGTGCCCGCCCGCGACGCCTTGCAGCCCGTCGACGGCCGCGCCCATCAGGCCCTGCCCGCGCACGAGGCTGCTCACCGCGCCGCTGAGGAAGTTCGTCACGTAGTGCGAGTTGCCGACGTCCATCAGGCCCGACGGACCGCCCTGCGGCGCGCCCGCCATCCCGCCGGTCTGGGCCGAGTGGAACGACTGCGCCGCCGCGGGCACGGCCGCGCCGAGGAACCCCTGCGCCTGCTGCGGGGAGAACCCCTGCGCGGTCAGGCGCGACATCGCGGTCTGACCCTGGCGCGACTGCGTGAACCCAGAGATGAGCTGATCGAGCACGTGCGTCCCTCCCGGTGGCGGCGCACGACCGTACCACTCGTTGACGCCTCGCGGACAGGGCGCCACGGTGCGCGGCATGGCGAAGGTGCCCCCGCTCGACATGCCGCTCGACGAGGTGCGGGCGGAGCTCGACCGGATCCGACACCCGTTCCGCGTCGCGATCCGCCGCGCGAAGAACCCCTTCAACGTCGGCGGGATCATCCGCACCGCGCACTCGTTCCTCGCAAGGGAAATTGTCCTCATCGGGACCGAGCGCTTCTATCGCAAGGGCTCCATGGGCATGCAGCGCTTCGAGCACGTGGTGCACGTCGAGAGCGAGGAGGCGTTCGTCGCGCTGGCGCGCGAGCGCGGCTGGTTCCTCAGCGTGCTCGAGAAGGACCACGCGCGCCCGGTGGGCCTCTGGGACGCGAGGCTCCCCGAGGAGTGCGTGATCGTCGTGGGCAACGAGGACGAGGGCCCGGGCGAGGTGCTCCTCGCGGCGGCGGACGAGGTCGTCGCGATCCCGATGTGGGGGATCAACCACAGCTACCCGATGACGGTCGCCGCGGGGATCGTGATGGCGGAGTGGGCGCGCCGCCGCTACGCGGGCGAGGGCCGTGTCGTGATCACGAAACGTTGACGTGCGGGTCTCAAAGGCTGTCGATGAATCGAACGAGCCGAGGCCGACCGCGGGTCGATCGAGCCCAGGCCGGCGCGCAGCGCCGGCCGTCGGGCGGGGGGGTCCCCACGCGGAGCGGGGGGACCGGACGCGCGCCAGCGCGGTCGGACGAGGGCGGGGGGCCCCGCGCGCGCGCGCGCGCGGGGGGGGGG
>JAYRVK010001004.1:0-4597 GCA_041918555.1 Sandaracinaceae bacterium | reverse complement strand
GTCGCGCAGCGACGGCCGTGGGCCGAGGGGGCCCCACGCAAAGCGTGGGGAGCGAACGCGGCTCTGCCGCGTTCGTACTGGGGTTGGGGGCCCCAGCGCGATTCACTCGCGCTGGGGGAAGGGGGTGAAACCCCCTTCGAAAACTCAGCTCCGATAGCCCGCCGCGTCGAGCCCGTGCTCGGCGAGGAGCCGCGCGAGCTGCCGGCGCGACCAGCCGCTCTCGCGCGAGACCCGCGAGAGGTTCCCGCGGTGCTCCGTCAGCCATCGCTCGAGCTCCTCGCGCGTCGGCGGGCTCCGCTCCGAAGGGGGCGCGGGCGGCTCGGACGGCGCAGCCGGCGCGGGGTCGGGCCGCGACAGGCGCGCCTCGATCAGCGCGCGCTCGAGCCGCGCCGCGCCCGCGCCGCGGATCGCGAGCTCCTTGGCCACCTTGAGGAGCTCGCGCACGTTGAACGGCCAGGGGTGGAGGAGCAGCGCCTCGACGAGCTCGGGGTCGAGGGCGCTCGCGTCGCGGCCGATCGCCTCGCACAAGAGCGGCAGGACGTCCTCGCGGCGCGCGCGGAGCGGCGGCGTCTCGATCACGATCTCGGCGAGCCGCGCGTAGAGGTCGCCGCGGAAGCCGCCCTCCTCGACGCTCGCCGCGAGGGCGCGGTGGGTCGCCGCGACGAGGCGCAGATCGCAGGGGATCGGCGCGGTCGCGCCGACCGGCACGACCGCGCGCTCCTCGATCGCGCGAAGGAGCTTGGGCTGGAGCGTCGCGGGGAGCTCGCCCACCTCGTCGAGCAAGAGCGTCCCGCCCTCGGCGGCCCGGAAGAAGCCCTCGCCCGGGGCCTTGGCGCCGGTGAACGCGCCGGCGACGTGGCCGAAGAGCTGCGCCTCCGCGAGCGGCTCCGGGATCGCCGCGCAGTTCACCGCGACGAAGGGGCCGGCGCGTCCGCTCCGCGCGTGGAGCGCGCGCGCGACGAGCTCCTTGCCGGTGCCCGTCTCGCCGAGCACGAGCACCGTCGCGTCGGTCGGCGCCACCAGACGGACGAGCCGTCGCAGCGCGCGGACCCCCGGCGCGCGCCCGCGGAGCCCTTCGATCGCGGCCTCGTCGTCGTCGGGCGGCACGAACCGCACGAGCGCGAAGCTGTCGCCCATGCGGACCACGGCGCCGTCCTGCACCGACGCCGCGCCCTCGATCGCGACCCCGTCGACGAACGTGCCGTTCGCGCTCGTGTCGAGCACCTCGACCTCGGGCTCGTCCTTCGCGAGCGTGAAGGTCGCGTGCCGGCGCGACGCCCGCTCGTCGAGGAGCTGCAGGCCCTCGCCGGGCTGGCGTCCGACCACCAGCGCGCGGCCGGGCACGAGCACGCGGCGGATCGGGCCGGCGGCCGCGTCCGCGCGTGGGCTGAAGAGGAGCTCGAGCGTGGCCACCGGGCTCGGCCCGCCGGCGCGCCGCGCGCGCGGCATCGTGGTGTCGTCGAGCCAGCTCATCCGCGCCCCGTCACGGTGAGCGCGTCGGCGGAGAAGGCCGCGGCGCTCGGGGGGGGGGCCGCGCGGCGGAGCACGTCGGCGGCGGCCTCGGGCATCGACGCGAGCGCGTCGTCGAGCGCGTCGGCGGCGACCGCGGAGAGGAGCCCGGCGACCGAGGTCGGATCGAGCGCGGCCGCGTCCGGGACCGCCGCGACGAGGCGCCGCCGGAGCTCGTGCGCGCTCGGAGGGCGATCGCCCGGGAGCTGGGCGAGCGCCGCCATCACCACCGCGTCGAGCGCCTCGGGGCAGTCGCCGACGACGTCGCGCGGCGAGCGCAACACCGGCTCGCGGACGAGGAGGAGCTGCTCGACCTCGCTCTTCGCGAGGAAGAGGCGCCGGCCGGTGAGCATCTCCCAGAGCACCACGCCGAGCGCGAAGACGTCGGTCCGCCGGTCGATCGCCGCCCCCCGCGCCTGCTCGGGGGCCATGTACCCGTACTTGCCCTTCACCACGCCGAGGAAGCTCACCGCCGCGCGGTCGCGCGCCTTGGCGATGCCGAAGTCGATCACCTTCACGTGCCCGTCGCGCGACAGCAAGACGTTTTGCGGGCTGACGTCGCGGTGCACGAGCTCGAGCGGCCGGCCGTCCGGGGTCCGCGCCTCGTGCGCGGCGTGCAGCCCCGCGGCCACGTGGAGCGCGACGTGGGCGGCGAAGGTCGGGCTCATCCGACGGCTCGCGTTCGCGAGCGCCTCGAGCAGCTGCGCGAGGGAGACGCCGTGGACGTACTCCATCACGATGAAGGGCTGGCCGCGGTGCTCGCCGAGGTCCTCGATCTGGACGACGTTCGGGTGCCGCACCTGGACCGCCATCCGCGCCTCGTCGACGAGCATGGTGCGGAGCGTCGCGTCGGTGGCGAGGCTCGCGTGGAGCACCTTGATCGCGACGGCGCGCTCGAAGCCCGCGCTGCCGCGCCGCGTGCCGAGGAAGAGCTCCGCCATGCCGCCGCTCCGCAGCCTGGCCACGACCTCGTAGGCCCCGATGCTGTCCCCGGCCTCGATCACCCGAGCCCGACGGTAGCGCATCCGGCCCGGGGTGGGCGCCCGATGGGCGCCCCTGCGCGCGCGGCCCGACGGGCCTGGGCGCGGGCCCGAATTGCCCATTTTTCCCGCGATTCACGGGTCTCCATCGGCTGGTACGGCCGCTGCTGAAGGAGGGTCCAGACGCCGGGCGGTCCGGCGAAAGGAGACAGAGATGGAACACCATGCGAACCCACGAGCCCTCCTCATCGGTTGCCTCGCGGCCCTGCTCGGGGCGTGCGGCAGCTACGTCGTGCCCACGGTCCCGACCGACGCGGGCCCGGCCCCGACCCCGGAGGACGGGGGGATCGTCGTCGTCGCCGTGTGCGGCGACGGGATGCTCGATCCCGGCGAGGCGTGCGACGAGGGCGAGGCGAACCGCGGCCTCTACGGCGGCTGCAACCCCGACTGCACCTTCGCCGCGTACTGCGGCGACGGACGGCTCGACCCGAGCGAGGAGTGCGATCACGGCGAGGCCGGCAACGACGGCGCCTACGGGAGCTGCAACCCCGACTGCACGTTCGCCCCGCGGTGCGGCGACGGCGCGGTCGACCCCGGCGAGGCGTGCGACGAGGGCGCGGCCAACCACGACCTGCAAGCGCGCTGCGGGACGAGCTGCCAGGAGACGGGCCTGCTCGTGCGCCTCGACGCCGCCGACGTCTTCGGCACGGGCGTGATCCCCTCCGACGGCTTCGTCGTCGACGCGTGGTGGAACCAGGCCGGCCCGCCGGGCGCGAGCCAGCGCGACGCCGCCGCCCGCCCGCGCTACCGCGCGCACGGCATCGACGGCCGCCCGGCGCTCGAGTTCGACGGCGCGGACGATCGCCTCGCGATGGCGGTGGACATCGACGCGACCAGCCACCCGGAGCTCACCGTCGCGGTGGTCTTCCAGAACGCGGCCGGCGACCCCGCGAGCTACGCCGGCCTCTGGGGCCAGGACGACGGCGCGTGGGATCGCTTCATGAGCACCGGCGGCACCGCCGGCATCTCGAACGGCTCGGGCTTCACCCCGGTCGCCGGCCTGACCGCGGAGGGGCGGCCGCTCCTCGCGGTGACCACGCTCCGCCACGGCGAGACCTCGACGGTGCACGTCAACGGCGAGCTCGGCGCGACCTTCACCGAGCGGCACACGAACACCGGCGACCGCCAGCTCAGCATCGGCTCGCTGAACGGCCCGTCCATCGGCCCGCACGACCACTCCTTCGACGGCCTGATCGCCGAGGTCTACGTCTACGCGCGGGCCCTCAGCGACGCACAGCGCGCCGACCTCGAGGACCTGCTCCTCGCGCGCTACCGCCCGGTCCCCGCGGGGCTCGCGCACGAGTGGAGCTTCGACGACGGCTCCGCGCGCGACTCGGTCGGCGGCGCGCACGGCACGCTGCGGAACGGGGCGCGGATCGTGGACGGCGCGCTCGAGCTCGACGGGGTCGACGACTTCATGCAGTCGGCGCGGCTCGGCGGCCGCCTCTCGGAGCGCACCCTGATCGCGTGGGTCCGCCTCGACAACCTCGAGCAGAAGGCGGGCGGCGTGCTGACCCTCGAGCGGCCCGAAGGCACCGACGTGTTCGACGCCATCGTGTACGGCGAGAACGCCGACCAGCAGTGGATGGCGGGGAGCGACTTCTCGGCGCGCACGCTCCGCCCCGACAACGGCGGCGCGGTCGAGACCTCGACCGGCTGGCGCATGATCGCCATCGCGTACGACGCCGACGACGGCGTGACCATCTACCGCGACGACCGCGTCTACGCGCCGCGCCACGTCCAGGGCCAGCTCGTCGAGTACGCGGCCGGCGCCTCCGACGTGCTGATCGGCGCGCGCCACGAGGACGTCACGGGCGGCGCGGGCTCGCGCACCGGCGTGGACGGCTTCTTCGCGGGCGCCGTCGACCGCGCGATGATCTTCGACCGCGCGCTGTCGCGGGCGCAGATCGCGGAGCTCTACGACGCCGGTCCCTGAGCGCTCGCTCGACCCGCAGCGCCGAACGCGCGCCCGAACTCTCGTGGGTAGGGCGCGCGGCCGCGTTCGCTGCCTAGTTCCAGGGGACGGTCCCAACCAGCACCAGTTTAGC
>JAYRVK010001003.1:0-12241 GCA_041918555.1 Sandaracinaceae bacterium | reverse complement strand
GGTCGCCTTCGCGGACTGGGACCACGACCTCGCGCGAGTAGCCCTTGTACTTGGACGCCTCGCCGAACGCCTCGTCGAAGACCTCGGGCGACGGGCACGCGCGCGCCTCGCCTGCGCGCTCGGGCGCGACCCACACCTCGCTGAGGCCCGGCTGCGCGGGCGCCACACGCACGCTGCCCTCGCCCGTGTCGACGACGCCGCCGAGCACTTCGAAGGACTGCGGCCCGTCGGTGAAGAGGATGCGGTCCGGGCCGCGCGTCGTCATCGCGCGCCCGAGCTGCGCGACGTGCCGCAGCGCGAGGGGCTCGCCCTCCGCGACGACCCCGCTCACCAGGCGCCCGGCCGCCTTCGCGCGCGAGAAGCGCTCGCGGACCGCGAGCACCGCGCGGAGCTGCCTGTAGCCGACGGAGAGCACGAGGAGCCCGTTGACCCAGAGGATCCCGAGGGCGAGCAGCCCCATCAGCTCCCGAGTGAGCACGCGCGCCTCAGCTCGCGATCGCTTCGGCCTCGGCCTCGGCCTGCCGCACCTCGCGCGCAGCGAGCTCGATCCGATCGACCGCGGCCTCGGCGGCGGCGACGTCGCGGAGCTCTGGGCGGCGGAACTGGAAGACGTAGGTGCGGAGCAGATACAGCACCATGCTCGGCTCGTTGAGGCTCGGATCGGTGCGCGGCCCGCACTCGCGCTCGTGCGCCTCGTCGAGCACCGACCAGTGCAGCCCGGCGCGGTTGTGGTGGATCGTGTGGTAGCCGTTGTTGCACATCACCCAGTTGAACCACTTGCCGACGAAATTCCGGGAGTGGTTCCACTCGCTCGTGATGTCGCAGCCGTCGTGCTGGATGAGGTTGATCCGCAGGATCCCGCGCGCGCCCCACAGCTGCGGGATCAGGATGAAGAACAGCGTCGTCCAGAAGTCGAACACGAAGAGCGCGCCGGTCAGGCCGAACGCGAACCCCTGCTCCAGCAGGTACTGCTGACGAAAGTCTTGTTGACGTGTCGTGGTGGCCCAGCGGCTCACTCCGGCGAAGGTGTTCGGCCCGACCACGTTCGGGAAGTGCAGGAGGTTCAGGAGGTGCCACGAGAACGAGACGTTGTCGGGCGCGGCCCAGTCGGGCTTCCCGTCATCGTCGAAGTGGTGGTGCACGATGTTGTGCGAAGCGACGTTCGCGGAGGCGGGGTACAGCGCGCCGAAGCTCAGCACCCCGCGGAAGATCCGGTTGAGCCCCCGGCTCTTGAAGATCCCCTTGTGCAGGTGGTTGTGGATCACCACCGCGTTCAGGAAGCTCATGTAGCAGGCGCCGAGGAAGAACGCGACGTTGCGGCACTCCTCGACGAAGTACATCGAGAAGAGGAGCGCCCAGTAGATCGAGACGATCCCGATCTGCCGGTAGTCCGCGACGTTGTGGAGGAGCCAGTCGCCCCGCTCGTTCGCCCGCGCGCTCATCGCCGTCACGCCGCCGCGGTGGCTTCGTCTTCCTCGGGGGTCACGCCGATCGGCGCCGGCTGCTTCGCCCGGAGGTGCTTGGGCGCCTTCATCGGGTTGAAGAGCATCGCCAGCTTGTGGTGCGTGCCGTGGAAGTAGATGCCGAAGAACATCCGGTTCCCCAGCCAGAACCAGCCGTAGTCGAGGTCGGCCGGCGCGATCGGGTACTCCGCGCGGTGGCCGTTGTGCCCGGTCCAGTTGAAGTGGATGACGAACAGCGCCGCGCCCACGAACGCGGGGAGGTACACGAGGAGGAAGCCGCTCGGCCCGAGCAGCGCGAAGAAGAAGAGGATGATGCAAACCCCGCTGACGAAGGACAGCCGGGCACGCCAGCGCTCGTAGCGCCGGGCCTCCGGCGTGTCGCCGTGCGTGTCGTAGTACTCCTGGCGGAGCTGCAGCTCGACGTTGATCAGCGTGTTCACCGCGTAGCGCCAGTAGCCGCGCTCCGCCGGGTGCGGGTCGCGCACCGGGTCGTCCGAGTAGCGGTGATGGCGGCGGTGCACGATCTCCCACGACGCGAACTTCGTCAGCACCAGCGCGCCGCAGAGCTCGCCCATCACGCGGTTGACCGCCTTGGGGAAGTTCCCGTGCGACGCGTTGTGCACGAACACGTGCGCCATGATCATCACGTAGAGCGCGGGCGGGAGGAGGCCGAGGTGCCAGAGCTGGAGGTCGGGCAGGAGCCCGGCCCACCCGCTCTCCATCAGCGCGAGCGCGCCGGTCAGGCCGAGCACCGCGTAGAAGGAGTCGTACCAGAGGTAGAAGGTCGGGTGCCGCCGGAACTGGGCGAACGGCGAGGTCGTGAGAGAAGCCGTGATGATCGCGCTCACCGGGTCACTCCTTGTCGTCCACGGGCCGGGCGGAGGCACCAGCGGGCGCGAGCCGGCCGGCGGAGACAGGACATATTCCAGAACGCTCGGGTTTTCCAGTCCCCGATGATCTGGCTCAACCACTTTCGTTCACAATCGTGCTGGGGACGCGCACGGGGCTAGTCGAAGCGCACGAGCGTCAGGTCGAACACGAGCGCGCCCCGGGGGACGTCCTCCCGGTCGGAGCCGTCGTACGCGAGCGCGCCGGGCACCCACACGATCGCCCGGTCGCCGACGACGAGCCGGGGGAGCACCTCGGCGAGGCCCGGGATCATCCGGCCGATCGTCTGGCGCCACGGGCGCCCGTCGGCGTGGGTCCCGGCGAAGAGCTCACCGCGGTCGACGGACCAGCCCGCGTACTCGACGACCACCCGCGTCTCGGCCGTGGGGTGCTCCGCGCCCGCCCCCGCCTCGACGACGACGTAGGCCACGCCCGAAGGCAGCCGGACTGCGCTGGGCGGAGGATCCGCGAGCGGCTCCGGGGCGGGCCGCGCCGGCCTCGAGGCCAGCAGCTCGACGTCGAACGCGATCGGCCCCTCGGGCCGACCGGCGGGCATCCCCGCCTCGGGCGGGTCCTGCGGGAACCAGAAGCGCCGCGTCTCCCCCACCACCATGAGCTGGATCCCCTCGCGGAGCGCGGGGAACAGGTCGGGCAAGAAGGCTTGCGGGGGACTGCCGGTGCCCTGCGCGCGCGTGTCGTCGAACATGTGCCCGTCGGCCGAGCGCCAGCCCGTGTAGTGGATCGTCACCCCGTCGTAGGGACCGGGGTGCTCCTCACCCGCCCCCTCGACGAGCACCCGCGACGCGAACCGTCCGGTGGGATCCATCGTCGCGGTGGTGGGGATCGACCGGGTCTCCGCGGGCGCGGGCACCGCGTCGGGCCGCGTCGGGAGCGGACGGAGCTCTGGCGGTAGGGGGACCTCGTCGACCTCGGGGGCGGCCTCGGGCGTGGGCTCGGTTCCGCAGCCGGCCACGACCGCGAGGCAGGCCGCCAGCCCGCATCGAAGCGTCGAGTGCATGGCGAGCGACCGGCTTAGCGGACGCCCTGCGGCTTGTCGAGGCGTGTCATACTGCTGGCGTGCAAGGCGAGGTGCAGCTCGTCCGAGAGACCCTCGAGGGGATCGTCGAGCCGAGCGTCGCGACCTCGGTTCTCTTCGAGTCGCTCTCGCGCTGGGGCCGCGGCGTCCCCAAGGGGCCCGAGCAGGTGCTCGAGCTGGTCCAGGGCCCGCTGCTGGAGCTCCTCGAGCGGCGGATCGGGCCGGAGGCCGGCCCCGCGCTGGCGACGCTCGTCGCGCAGCTCCAGGCGATCGCCTCGCCGACCGACGAGCTCGAGGTCGAGATCGATCTCGACGAGCCGGAGGAGGAGCCCGACGGAGCGATGACCGCGCAGATGCAGGCGGTCACGGTGCCGGTGATCGTGCTCGTCGTCGCGGGCTACCACGAGTTCGCGCAGCGGCTCACCGTCTCCATCGGGCGCGAGCGCGTGCACACGATCACGATCGGAGACGTCGAGGAGCTGCGGCGCACGGTCTTCAGCGCGAACCCCCAGATCGTCGTGGTGGACGCGGCGCAGCCCGCCGCGATCCGCCCCGCCGAGCTCGCGCGCGCGCTCAAGGGGCTCCCGGATCGCGTCATCTCGTTCGTGTGGGGCGAGGAGACGAGCTACGGCCGCGAGCTCCGCGTCCGCGCACAGCAGCTCGACGCGGCCACGCTGTACCTCGACCGCCACGAGGGGATCGAGCCGCTCCTCGACCTCGTGCTCAGCCGGTACCGCACCTCGACGATCCCGCCGCCCGCGTAGGCGCGACCCCTACCTCGCTATCCGGATCACGAGGTCGACCACGCGCGGCGCGATGCGGTCCATCCGCCAGAGGAGCTTGCTCTGCGCGTCGACGAGCGCGATGCGCTCCGGCCGATCGAGGCCCTTCAGCCAGGCGTCGATGATCACCTCCGAGGAGAAGAGCGGCGAGAGCCTGTAGACGGGCGGCCGCCGCGGGAGGTTGCGGACCATCGGCGTATCACCTGCAGGAGGGCAAAGGGTCTTGACACGGATCCCGCTGCCCTCGAGCTCCGCGGCGAGCGCCTGGGAGAAGCCGACCACCGCGAACTTGGACGCGCTGTAGCCGGCGAGCTCCGGGAAGCCGCGTAGGCCGGCGATCGAGGCCACGAGCGTGAGGGTGGCCCACCCGCCCTCCGTCGCGCGCCGGAGCGCGGGGAGCGCCGCGAGCGCCACGTGCACCGTGCCGAGGAAGTTCACCTCGATCATGCGCCGGTACTCCGCGGCAGGGACGTCGTCCGCGCGCCCCGTCACGAGCACGCCCGCCGCGTGGAACACGTGCCCGAGCGATCCGAGCGCGCGCTCCGCGCTCTCGACCGCGGCCCGGACCGCCGGCTCGTCCGTGACGTCGACGACCTCGACGTGCGGCCGCGCGCCGCCGAGCGCGGCGACGGTGGCCTCGAGCCCGACCCGATCGCGATCGACGAGCGCGAGCTTCTCGCCCCGCTCCGCCAGGCGCCGCGCCACCTCGCGGCCGAAGCCGCTCCCCGCGCCCGTGATGAGCCAGCCCGCGTCCGCCCTCTTCTTGCGCATCGCGCGATGGTAGTACGATGCGCCGCCATGGCGCTCCGCGAAGGCACGGTCTTCCTCACGCCCACGATCCCCGTGCACGTGATGGAGGCGGCGGAGCCGGGCCCCACCGCGCTCGTGCAGGGCGGGATCCACGGCGACGAGATCGCGGGCGTGCACGCGCTCGAGGAGCTGCTCGAGGCCAGCGTGCGCCCCGCGCGCGGGCGGCTGATCGTGATCCCGACGATGAACCGCGCCGCGTACCGCGCCCGGCAGCGCGCCGCCCCCGGCGGGCTCGATCTCAACCGCTGCTTCCCGGGCGACGCGGCCGCGCCCGAGCCGGAGCGCCGGCTCGCGCGGCGCTTCATGGACCTCGTCGAGGCGGAGCGCCCGGCGCTCATGGCGACGCTGCACGAGTCCCACAAGCGCTACGACCCCGCGGTCACCCCGTCGTTCGGGCAGACCCTCGTGTACGGCGTCGAGCCCATGCCGCCCATCGTCGGCCGCGCGGTCGCGCGCGTGAACGCCCGCAGGCGCGGAGACGAGGAGACGTGGGCCGCGCAGTACTACCCCGTCGCCACGTCCTCGACGGAGGTGATCGTGGACGCGATCGGCTGCGTCGGGATCTGCGTCGAGACGTGGATGGGCTTCGAGGAACGCCGCCGCATCGAGATGCAGACCGAGGTGGTCCGCGTGCTCCTCGACGAGATCGGGATCCTGCCCTGGAGTGAGCCATGAAGGAGCTGCCGTTCGGCGCGTTCCCGCGCACCCGCCTGCGCCGCACGCGGCGGCACGACTGGTCCCGCCGCCTCGTCCGCGAGCACGCGCTCTCGGTCGACGACCTCATCTGGCCGTGCTTCGTCCGCGAGGGCCACGCAGAGCGCACCGAGGTGCCGTCGATGCCCGGCGTCGCGCGGCTCACGATCGATCTCCTCGTCGAGGCCGCCGCGGAGGCCGCGGAGCTGAGGATCCCCGCGATCGCGGTGTTCCCGGTGACCGACCCGGCCCACAAGACGCCCGACGGCGACGCGGCGCTCTCGCCCGACAACCTCGTGTGCCGGGCGGTGCGCGCGCTCGCGGACGCGAAGCTCGACCTCGGCATCGTGTGCGACGTCGCGCTCGATCCCTTCACCACGCACGGCCAGGACGGGCTCGTCCGCGACGGGTACGTCGTCAACGACGAGACGATCGAGAAGCTCGTCGGCCAGGCCGTCAACCAGGCGCGGGCGGGCTGCGACGTGATCGCGCCCTCGGACATGATGGACGGACGCGTGGGCGCGATCCGCGACGGGCTCGACGCCGCCGGCTTCGCGCACGTGTCGATCCTCAGCTACGCCGCGAAGTACGCCAGCGCGTACTACGGCCCGTTCCGCGACGCGGTCGGCAGCAAGGGCGCGCTCGGTCAGGGCGACAAGCGCACCTACCAGCAGGACCCGGCGAACGGCGACGAGGCGCTCCGCGAGGTCGCGATCGATCTCGCGGAGGGCGCAGACATGGTGATGGTCAAGCCCGGGATGCCGTACCTGGACGTGGTCCGGCGCGTCAAGGAGACTTTCGGTGTACCGACGTACGCCTACCAGGTCTCCGGCGAGTACTCGATGCTGCGCGCGGCCGCCGACCACGGCTGGTTCGACTGGGAGAAGATCATCCTGGAGACGCTCTTGTGCTTCAAGCGCGCCGGCGCGGACGGGATCCTCACCTACGCGGCGCTCGACGTCGCGCGGCGGCTCCGCGCGGGTTGAAGGAGCTCACTCGCAAGGCGCGAGGACCGTCAGACGGAGCAGTACGATCGACCAAGCGAGCGCGAGCCGTCGGCTCACGCGGAGGCCCTCCCCGCTCGCAGTCTACTCCCGGTCCAGGTCCTCGAGCTCGGCGAGGGCCTCGTCGTGCGCGCTCATCGCGGCGGCGAGGCGCGCGCGCGGGCCCGCCATCGCCTCCGCGGCCTCCGCATGCCGCTTCGCGCGACGCGCGCGCAGGGCGCGCAGCTCGACGCCGAGCGCGTCGAGGCTCGCGTCCGCCGCCTTCGGCGCTCGCCGTCTCGTGGCCATCGCGCGCTCGAGCGCGTGGACCGCGCCGCCCGTGCGCAGCCGATCGCGGACCGTCGTGTCCTCCGACGCGCCGAGCGCGAGCGAGCGGTGGACCACGCGGCGCCGCGCGTCCTCTGCGTCGGCGATCGCGGCGTCGAGGGCGCGGAGCTCCTGGCCGAAGCGCCGCTCGATCGCGGACAGCGCCCGGGCCGCCGCGCGCGCGCGGTCCGCTGCCTGCTCGACGGTGCGCGCCAGCTCCCGCGCCCGCGCCCGCCGCGCCTCGTCGGTGCGCGCGTCGTGGCGGTACGGCATCACGCCACCGGCGACGCGCCGCGCTCGCGCAGCTCTTTGATCTTGCGACGCAGCGGCAGGATGAAGTCCATGCTCACCGTGTGCTTCACCTCCTTCATCGCGCGCGCGGAGTGCCACTTCGAGAGCGCGAGCCTCGCGACGGCGCGCACGAACTCCGTGCCCTGGCTCCCCTTGCGGAAGTAGGCGACGAGCCCGCCGAACGCGCTCGCGACGAGATCGAGCTCCTGCTGCGAGAGGTGACCGAGCACCACCTCGTCGATGAGGTGCGCGCGGATGATCTTGCCGCGGCGCCGCACCAGCACCGCGACGATGATCAGGAACGTCGCGACGAAGAGCATCCACAGCGGGAGCATCAGGCACACGATCACGCCGCCACCGGGCAGCGTCGTCGCGCCGTTCCAGATCGCGTGGAGCGTCACCGCCCCCGCGTACCCCGCGACGGGCGCGATGACTCGCACGATCGGGTTCGTCGACTCGCGCGCCATCCCCACGCCGATCCCCGTCATCGAGGTGAACAAGGGGTGCGCCCAGGGCGTCAGCACGCCGCGCAGCACGAACGTGATCTGCAAGGCGCCTTCCTGGGGATCGAGGCCCGCGCGCGAGTAGTAGATGACGTTCTCGACCGCCGCGAAGCCGATCGCCACGAAGGTGGCGTAGATGATCCCGTCGACGACGCCGTCGAACTCGCGCCGGAGGAAGTAGAGGTACCCGAGGACGAGGAGGCCCTTCGTGCCCTCCTCGACGACCGGCGCGCTGACCACCATCCCGACCACGTCGCCGAGCGCGGCGCCTACGATCGAGTTGATCAAGGCGCTGATCCCGCAGGCCGCGATGGCGCCCCACGCGAGCGCCATGAGGAGCGCGTACCACGGCTCGGGATCGTAGCGATCGAGGAGGCGTGGGACGGTGAGATACACGGCCATCGCGGGGATGGCGAGCACCGCCCCGATGCACATCGCCTCCATGGTCGCGAGCCCGATCCCGGCCACCGCGGGGAACAGGACGAACAAGAGGACCAGGAGCACCGCCCCGGTCATCATGCCGAGGGTCCAACAGCCACAGCCGACCATGCGGCGACCGCGCTCGGGATCGGGCATCCCCGGCGCGGGCACCGGAGCGCGCTGGGCGCCCGCGTATCCGTGATGACCCTGCGAACCGTATCCCCCCGGCGGATACACGCCTACCCCGTCACGCCCATGGCCCGGAACTTCTGGTAGCGCGCCTGGACGAGCGCGGCCGGGCTCGGACCGCGGAGCTCCGCGAGCGCGCGCACGAGCGCCTCGCGCAGGCGGGTCGCGGCCTCGTCCGGGTCCCGGTGCGCGCCGCCGCGCGGCTCCTTCACCACCGAGTCCACGATCCCGAGCCGGAGCGCGTCCGTAGCGAGCAACTTGAGTTGCTCCGCGGCGCGCGGCGCGAGGCCTCCGTCGTGCCAGAGGATCGACGCGCAGCCCTCCGGCGTGATCACGCTGTACGTCGCGAACTCCAGCATCAGCACGGTGTTGGCCACGCCGAGCGCGAGCGCGCCACCGGAGCCGCCCTCGCCGATCACGCTCGCGATCACGGGGACCGGGAGCCCGCTCATGCACGCGAGCGAGGCGCCGATCGCCTCGGACTGCCCGCGCTCCTCGGCGCCCACGCCGGGGTACGCGCCCGGCGTGTCGATGAACGTGAGGACCGGCCGGCGGAAGCGCGCGGCCAGCTCCATCACGCGCATCGCCTTTCGGTAGCCCTCGGGGTGCGCCATCCCGAAGTTGCGCCGCACCTTCTCCTTGGTGGTGCGGCCCTTCTGGTGCCCGACGATCGCGACCGTCTCCCCGTCGAGCCGCGCGAAGCCGGCCACGATCGCGGCGTCGTCCGCGTAGAGCCGATCGCCGTGGAGCTCGACCACGTCCTCGAACATGCGCTCCACGTAGTCGAGGAAGTACGGCCGATCCGGGTGGCGGCTGAGCTGGACCTTCTGCCAGACGCTGAGCTGATCGTAGACCTCGCGCTGGAGCGCGGCGATCTGGCGCTCGAGGCGCTCGAGCTCGCCGTCGAGCCCCGCGTCGCGGACCCCGTACACCTTGAGCTCGCGGATGCGCTCCTCGAGCTCGACGAGCGGCTTCTCGAATTCCAGGTGCGCCACGGTGGGTCAGCTCTATCAGGCCGGGCGGGTCAGCTCCACGCCGAAGTGCCCGCCCTTCTCCCCGACGACGTTGAAGATCTTGAGCGCGACCGCCTTGCCCTTCACCTGGGTCGGGGGCAGCTCGATGACGTCGAAGTGGTCGCGGACCTTCGCGAGCGTGTGCTCGCTGATGATGATCTCGCCGGCCTTCGCCACGGAGCAGAGGCGCGAGCCGGTGTTCACCGTGTCGCCGATGACCGTGTACTCGAGCGCCTTGCTGCTCCCGAGGTAGCCCGCGACGCACTCGCCGGTGTTGATCCCGATCCCGATGTGGATCTCCTGCTGGCCCGCGGCGCGGCGCTCGAAGTTGTACTGCGCGAGCACCGACTTCATCTCGAGGGCGGTCTTCACCGCGCGGTAGGCGTCGTCGGGGTGCGACACGGGCGCGCCGAAGAGCGCCATGATCTCGTCGCCGACGAACTTGTCGAGGGTGCCCTCGTACTTGAAGATCACCTCGACCATCCGCTCGAAGTACTCGTTGAGCATGTCGACGATGAACTGCGCGTCCTGCGCCTCGCTCATCGCCGTGAAGCCGCGGATGTCGCTGAAGAGCACCGTGGTCGTGCGCGCCTCGCCGCCCTTGCGGACCTCGACCTTGCCCTCGATGACCTGCTGCGCGATCGCTGGCGAGAGCAGGCGCTGGAACCGCTCGCGCGTGACCGCCTCCTGCTCGAGCTTGGTCGCGAAGAGCGAGTTCTGGATCGCGACCGCCGCCTGGTTGGCGACGTTCTGGAAGAGCTGCAGGTCCTTCTCCGTGAAGGCGTTCGTCGCGATCTGGCTGTCGAGCAGCATGATCCCGAACACCTCCCCGCTGTGGAGCAACGGCACCGCCATGCTCGAGCGGATGCCCTGCATGATGATCGAGTGCGCGCCCTGGAACCGGGAGTCCACGGTCGCGTCGCTCGAGAGGACGGCGGCTCGATCGCGCAGCACCTGCTCCACGATCGTGCTCGAGATCACGACCTCCTCGGTCGGATCCTGATTGCCGGCGCGGGTGCGCACGCAGCGCGGGAGCAGCGTGTGGCGCTCGTCGTAGAGCAAGATCACGCCGCGATCCGCGGGCAGGATGGTGAACGCCGCGTCGAGGATCTTCACGAGCGCACGATCGATGTCGAGCTCGACGCCGATGGCGCGCGCGAGCTCGTAGCTCACGCGGAGCTTCTCGTAGTCGCGACGGAGCTGATCGGAGTCCTGGATGAGCCGCTCGGGCAGGAAGCTCTGATCGACGAGCGGCGCGAGCTTCGTGCGGATGTGGCTCTCGACCATCCCGGGCGCGATGGTCACGCGCGAGAGCTTCCGCGGATCGGGCGCCTGCCCGCTGCCCTGCGGCAGGGTGTGCGGCCCGGGCCCCTGCACGAACGGCGGCGGGGGCGGCGGTGGCGGCGCGTAGCCGTGAGCCGCGGGCGGAGGCAGCGGCATCATCGGGGGCGGTCCCTGGGGCGTCGTCTGCATCGCCGGGGGCGGCTGCGAGAGCGCGCCCCGCGCGTTCGCCGGAGTCTGATCGGCGTCGAAGATGATCCGCGTCGAGCCGAGCATGATCTCGTCGCCGGCCTTGAGGACGCGCTCGCTCACGCGCTCGCCGTTGACGTAGGTCCCGTTGAGCGAGCCGAGGTCGCGCAGGATGTAGCGGCCCCCGTCGATCAGGTCGACGTGGCAGTGCTCCTTCGAGACGATGCGATCCAGGACCTGGACCGTATTGTTCGGGTGCCGACCGAGGGTGTTGTGAGCCAGGAGCTGGACCTCCTGACGGCCATCGGGGCCCATGATGGTGAGGCGCGACATGACAGCGTGCGGGCTGGCAGCTCCGGAGACTACCGGCGACCGACACGGCAGTAAAGACGCCAAATGGGCCGCGAATTCCGCGTCCTTCCTGTCGCTTGCGAATCCGCGGACACCTGACTAGATTTCCCGGCCTTCCAAGGAGCTCCGATGGCTCGCGTCACCGTTGAAGACTGCCTCGCGCACGAGGAGAACCGCTTCTCGCTCGTCATCCTCGCCGCCAAGCGGACCCGCCAGCTCATGAAGGGCTCGCGCTCGCTCGTGCACAGCAAGAACCGCCCGGCCGTCACCGCGCTGCGCGAGATCGCGTCCGAGAAGGTCCACTGGAACCGCCCGGTCCGCGAGGCCGTCGTCGAGTTCATCGCCGAGAACAAGGCGCTCGAAGAGACCCACTAGCCGCGGGTGAGGGCGAGCTTGTCCCGCGCGCCGAGCCGGTAGAAGCGGCGGAGCTCGATCGCCAGCTCTTCGAGGCGGCCCCGATCCACGAAGCGCGCCTCGAGCTGCGCCGCGTAGCGCGCGGCGGCGCGGTGCGCGATCCGGTAGCGCTCGCCCTCGGGCGAGCCCTCGTCGTCGAGGAACCGGGCGCTGCCGTAGAGCCGCTGCCGCAGCGCGCGGCTCCGCGCGCGGATCGCGCCGACGCCGTTTCCAGCGAGGAGCCCCGCGGCGTACTTGTCTACCTCCGCCTGCACCTCGAGCTCGAGGCGGGACACCGCCTCGTCGTTCCGCTCGCGGAAGGCGAGGTAGAGGTAGTGGCTGACGCCCTCGGTCGCGAGCTGCAGCGCGTCGAAGCGCGGTCGCCCCGCGCGGAGCTGTGCGAGGACCTCGGGGTCGAGGTACAGCGCGACGAACACCCCCTCCTCGTCCTCGAGGACGAGGAGGACCTCGCGGCGGCGCACCGCGTCCTCGCCGGCGAGCTCGGCGAGCAGCTCGGGGCCGCACACGAAGCACTCCACGTCCGGGACGGGATGGAGATCGTAGAGCTCTGCGAGGCGCTGCTGGATGCGCGAGAGCATCAGTGCAGCACGTCGTCGTCGTCGGGGATG